>NZ_JBNVZS010000012.1:0-106762 GCF_052527395.1 Legionella pelazae | reverse complement strand
TGCCCCGAAGGCGTGATGCGTATTCTACTCATCTGCATCTCCTTGTCAAATACTTTTTTCCTTTTTTTCTCAATTATTTCCGGAAGAAAATTTAAATTATTCAAAATTAAGGGAATTATATTTTTTCTGCCCCTTTTTTATCCAAATTAAAGGATAAAACGATAGCAATCACAAAAATAACTTCTAACAATGTTAATGCTTGCGGGAAACTATAGTTTAATGCTAGTAGTTTACCAATTACCGGTTGTAGCACAGGCGCACTAGCCATAAGCAACATATTAGTTGCAGCTAAGGCAGTTGCCCTTACAGTTAATTCAGTATGATCTTTGACAATTGCAAAGACTTGAATATAGATAGATGAGAAAAAACCAATTAGAAATAACAATACAAATCCGGTAATAGCGGATAAAGTAGGTATATAAAGCAAGGCGCCAAATAGTATTGTAGTTATTAAAGCAAATAACGTAGTTGAAAACCGTCGATTTAACCAACGTCCATTCAACCAGCGCTCAACGAACCAAGCATTAAAAGGCCCACCAATAGCGGTCCCAATAAAAACCATCGACATCATTGAGCTTGCCATTGACAAAGAAAAGTTATGATACTGGGTAAGGTATGGGATACCCCACAAACCTACAACAACATTAATAACAGCAAATGTTGCAAAGCCATATAAGCCAGCAAACCAGACTTGCTTATTTTTAACTATTTTTAACAATGCATCTGTCAAAGAAATTGCATGTTTGGCTTTAGAGTGATGTGCTTTGCGATCTCGAACAAACAAATAAATTAAAAAATTAAGAAGAAACATAGCGCTACCAGCAATATATAGCATGACACGCCAACCATAGTGACTGATTACCCAGGCCATGATTATTTCAGTTAATGCCACCCCAATCATAGCTAATGTTTCAGCCAGGCCGACTAATAAGGCAAAGTATCTACTTGAAAACCACGAGGATGTAGTATAGAGCATGCCAACAAAGCCAAAAGAACTACCAAAGCCCATAAGAATTCTTGCTATAATAGCTTGCCCATAAGTATGACTTAAACTAAGGCCGAACGTGCCTAAACATAGTAAAACAGATGCCGTTAAGAGAATTTTACGGGCTCCAAAGCGGTCATAAGCAAGTCCTACAGGAATTTGCATACCCACATAGGCAATAAAAAACACAGAAGATAAAAATCCTAATTGGGTTGTATTTAAGTGAAAATCCCTCTGCCATGACGCAGCCATCAATCCCGAGGCAGCTTGTAAAAAAAATTGTGATAAAACGAAACTTACTGCTATACCCCAATTAATCCAAGGCATTAGCCTTTTTTTATTAAACGTCATAAAGTTAAATTGATAGAAGCGGCTTAGGGAACCATTATTAGTGAAGGCGGCAAATTTAGCTCTATTTTTAATCATTGGCAACAAAAATAATAGATGTTAGTGCTTTTCTAGTTAATACGCGCAAGTTTAAGTTAAACTGGGTTAGCAGAAGACTTAATGCACCGTACCTTTAGAAAAACGATTAAGGATGATCAGATTATATTTAAATAGTCTTAATTACTATACATTATTTAAATAATATATACTTAAGAGATATACATATTTAATGTTTTAAATCTAAAAGGGACTTCTTTTGAAAAATTTAATTATTTACTAGTAATCCGCCCTTTTCTTTGTTAATCTTCATGACTCGATCATGGTGGCTCTATGGGTCCCCTCGCGACGCTAGATTGTGAACCCCGTCAGGCCTGGAAGGGAGCAGCGGTAACAATCGATGCGGGCGCCGAGGTGTGGCTCTTAGAGCTGCCGCCCTAAATTATGAATACCTATGAGCTATCTTGCGCTAGCACGTAAATGGCGACCGCGCACTTTTCTGCAATTGGTTGGCCAAGATCATATTAATAAAGCGTTAATTAACTCGCTTAATCAACAACGCTTGCATCATGCCTATCTTTTTACAGGGACCCGCGGTGTTGGCAAGACCAGCATAGCTCGTCTTATAGCAAAAGCACTTAATTGTGAAAAAGGCGTGAGTGCTGACCCCTGCTTGGAGTGTGAAGCCTGTATAGCCGTTGAGCAAGGTCGCTTTCTTGATTTAATAGAAATTGACGCTGCCTCTAAAACCCGTGTCGAAGATACACGTGAATTACTAGAAAATGTTCAATATGCGCCTACAATAGGACGTTATAAAATATATCTTATCGATGAAGTTCATATGTTGTCTCAGCACAGCTTTAATGCTTTGCTTAAAACATTAGAAGAACCGCCAGAACACGTAAAATTTTTACTAGCAACGACTGATCCACAAAAATTACCTGTCACTGTTCTTTCCCGCTGCTTACAGTTTAATCTTAAGCATCTTTCACAAGAAACGATTGTCAACCAGCTTAAAATAATTATGAAGGCAGAAAATCATTCTTATGAAGAAGAAGCACTTTGCCTCTTAGCAAAAGCAGCGCAAGGCAGCATGCGAGACGCTTTGAGCCTACTTGATCAAGCGCTAGCAAGTTCTACTTCAATATTAACTGCTGAAGAAGTTAGAAACATTTTGGGCTATACTCAACAAGATTACGCCCTACAAATTTTACAAGCATTGGCAAGATTAGATGCGTGTCAATTAATTCAAATTAGTCGGCAAATTGGTAAAGAAGGTGGTCATTTTAGTTTTGTTCTAGATGAACTTCTATCTTATTTACATGACATAACGCTTATCCAACATTTGCCAGAAGATAATCCATTAAGCAATTACTCACTTGAACTTAAAGAATTAGCAGAGCAATTTAAACCGGAAGATATTCAACTTTTCTATCAAATTGGCCTTAAAAGTACGGAAGAAATTCATCTAGCACCTACTTTAGCTATTGGCTTTGAAATGGCTATATTACGTATGTGTACTTTTAAACCTGCCGATATACCTATACCAACATTAGCGCATGAGCTTAGCCATAACAATAAGCGAGCTCTATCTTCCTCTCCGCCAATTAATAGCCAAATATCTAAAAATAATAGGTTAGACTCCACTTTCAAGGAAGATATACCGTTAATTACTAGGCCGGCAGAACCACCTAAAATGGCAATACCTCCTGAATCAACCGAAGATTGGAATACAATACTTCAAAAAATTCAATTAACGGGTTTAGCACAAACAGCTTCTGAAAATGCTGAAATGATTAGTAAATCTGCTGGTAAAGTTAAATTACGGGTCAATAAAGGACATCGCTCCCTTTTTACGCCTAGTGTTATTCAACGTATTGAGCAAACATTATCGACATATTACCAGCAAACGATTAAACTTAGCTTTGATTTTAGCGAAGTGCAAGCGTCACCAGCGCTGCAAAAAAACGCAGCTTATACTCAAAGCCTACAAGAAGCAGAGCTAAGTTTAGAACAAGATTCCTTTTTAAAGAGCTTAAAGCAAGAATTTTCAGCAGAATTGGTCAAAAATTCTATTGAACCACGTTAAGATCAATTATAATTAATTAAATAACCATAACTGTGAGGTTTTTTACATGGATATGAATCAAAATTTAGCAAATTTAATGAAAGAAGCACAAAAGATGCAACAACGTATGCAAGAAGCCCAAGAGCAGCTTACTAAACTGCAAGTACGCGGTGAAGCTGGTAGTGGCATGGTCGTTGTTGAAATGAATGGTCGTCATGACGTGCTAAAAGTAAGTATTAAACCTTCTTTAGCAGAAGAAGATATAGAGTTAATTGAGGATTTAGTTGCTGCAGCATTTAATGATGCCGTTCGTAAAGTTGAAAAAGCATCTAAAGAAAAAATTAGTCAGCTTACAGCTGGTTTAAATATTCCTACTGACTTTATGCAGGATGATAAGGAATAATTGGTAGAATGGATGCATTAAATCAGCTCATCACCGCTTTGCGTTGCTTACCTGGCGTAGGCCCTCGATCTGCACAGCGAATGACTTATCATTTATTACAACGACAACGCCAGCGAGGATTACATCTCGCTGCTTGTTTGCAATATGCTATGGAAGCCATTAAACATTGCCAGCGTTGTAATAATTATACAGAGGATGAATTATGTCTTCTGTGCCAAGATAGAGAGCGCGATTTATCCATTCTTTGTATCGTTGAAAATCCGGCAGATGTCTTAGCAATTGAACAAAGCGATGCCTACAAAGGCGGCTATTTTGTACTAATGGGGAAAATATCCCCTTTAGATGGCATTGGTCCCGATGAAATTGGCTTACCACGCTTAGAGAATTTGATTGTATCTGAAGGAATTAAAGAAGTTATCTTAGCTTTAAGCCCTTCTATTGAAGGTCAAACAACAACCCATTTTATTTGTGAGCTGCTACGTCCCCATGCTATTAAAGTAAGTCAACTAGCGCATGGAATTCCTTCTGGTGGAGAACTAGAGTTTATGGATGGAATAACCATTAGTAGTGCCCTTCGGAATCGTGCTGAATTAAATGATTAGACTTCTTTCGAAACTCGCTGCAAAGAGGCAAGTTGCAGGTTGCACCAGCGCACAGAACCGGAGTGTACATAGAGTACATGAGGATTCGAGCACTGCCGCGGCCTGTAACTTGGCCGTTGCAGTAGAGTTTCCAAAGAAGTCTATTAGAATTTTCCCTTATCGACTCATCACTGTCATGATATCTTTGCTGTTTGTAGCAAACATTACTCTTGCTGCAACCACTAAAAATTTATGGGGCGTCTGGCAGGTCTTTAACCCCTTATCGACTGCAACAATTTCACATGAAAATTGGCAAATATTTCTTAATAAAAGAGTGATGACCAATGAAGAAGGAATTAATTTAGTAGACTATCCGCACTTAACAGATGCCGATCTAAATTTGCTTAAGCGTTATATTAATGAACTAAGTCATATCGATATCAGTAATTATAATCGCAATGAACAACTCGCTTATTGGATTAATCTTTATAACGCATTGATTATCCAAACAGTTGCAAGCTATTACCCGGTAAGTAGTATTGAGGAAATTAATATTTCTCCTGGTTTATTTAGCATAGGGCCATGGGGAGCAAAATTAATTACCGTTAACAACCTACCTTTGTCTCTCGATGACATTCAAAATCGCATCATACGCCCTATATGGAATGATCCTAGAACGTTATATGCACTTAACAATGGTTCAATAGGTGCTGCAAATTTAAGCAAACAAGCTTATCAAGGTCCACTCATAGATAAGCAACTTACTCTTGCTGCCTCTGAATATATTAATTCATTACGAGGAGTGCAGGTTATTGAGGGAGCATTAATCGTATCTAAATTGTATGAGTGGTTTGCAGAAGATTTTGGTGGTAATACTCAAGATATACTTAAACACTTAAAGCAATTTGCTAGAGAGCCTTTATGTAAGCAACTAAACCACATTAATAGTATTGATGGTTATGTCTATAATTGGCATTTAAATACAACAATCACAGCGACTCGTGAATAAATCATTTCAATTTAAAAAGTATTTAAGTGATTTTTTTGTTTATAATTTAGTTTTTATCTTCCTACAACTGCTTTTCATTTTTAAAAAAAGTAATAATTTTATTCAAGCAGTTAACTATCCTCTTAAAGTTTATATAGAGTTATTAGCAGCTTTATTTATTCAACTACTTCTCTATGTTTTTTTATCATTCGTTCAAACAAGCTTATTGTGGGGTATTGCCCACTTTTCCTCAAGAAAAAAGGTAATTGAAAATTGGCAAATCTTTATTTATACGCTTACCATCACTGCTTTAATTACGCTTAATTGTTACTTTTTCCCCTTAAGTAAATTTAGCCGCATTTTTTTACCGGATTTCTCTACTATTTTTTTAAATGCATTAATGATTGGTAGCTTAAGTATTCTTATTCTTCTTAGTCTTATCGCTTTAATTCAGTTTCTTTATAGGCATCCCTGGTGGAACATTCTCGTAGCAATCATTATTTTATCGCTTGTCTTTTCACAAATTAAATTGAATAAAACGAATTTAACTCATAAAAAACCCAATCTTATTATTATTGGTGTAGATTCATTAAATCCTAGTCAGGTTAATAGTAAATCCACGCCTAACTTATACAGATTCTTGCAAAAAAGTGTGTATTTTACTGAAACAATTAGTCCACTAGGACGGACTTATGCAGCCTGGATTACAATATTAACGGGCCTCTATCCACTTCATCATCATGCACGTGAGAACTTATATCCTATTGACGGGGTTAAGTATACGGCAAGCTTTGCTTGGAATTTACGTCAAAAAGGCTATCAGACTGTATTTGCTACAGATGACAGGCGATTTAATAGTTTAGGAAAAGAATTTGGTTTTGATGAAATTATAGGCCCTCGTATTGGCATTAATGAAATCTTATTAGGCTCATTTTATGATATGCCTTTAAGCAATTTATTGATTAATTTTGGTTTAACTAAATGGTTATTTCCCTATAATTATGCAAATCGTGCCGGCCACTTTTCTTACTATCCTAGAACCTTTAGTTTAGAGTTAGAGCACAATTTAGCTACAAAAAATAACGCAAAGCCACTGTTTTTAGCCGTTCATTTTACATTACCGCATTGGCCGTATGCTTGGGCCATTTCGCCGCCAGAGCTTGTTCAAGATGAATTCGACATCAATAATCGCGAAATTCTATATAAAGCAGCAGTGAGCCAAGTTGATCAACAAGTAGGAAGATTACTTAAGTTTCTTGCGCAAAATGGGGCTTTAACCAATAGCTTTATCATTTTATTAAGTGATCATGGCGAAGTTTTATATAACGAGGGTTCGCGGCAAACTGACCCTCGACTCTATCAAGGAAAAAATTATAGCCAATTTATTGATTATATCAATAAAAAAACAGATACAAAGTTACAAAGAAGTTCAGGACATGGAACCGATTTATTAAGTCCAGGGCAGCATCGTTGTATACTAGGGTTTAAAGTTTTTAAGAATAGCAAACTGATAACTCTCCCTAAAATAATTTCCTTGCCCGTGGCTTTAATTGATATTGCACCTACTATTGCTAATTTCTTTAATTTTAATTTACAGGAAAAACCAGATGGCATTTCTCTACTAAATACTATTTTAGGTAAAGAATCGCCACCACAAAATAGAGCTATCATGCTTGAAAGCGGTATGCTGCCTAATCTAGCGCCAACACCGGATAAAGTAATTAAATATGTAAAAGAGCTCTTTCAAGTTAATCCAATAACAACCTATCTAGAAATTCGCAAAGATAGATTTGCCACCATAAATGCAATGAAGCAGTATGGAATAATTAAAGATAATTGGCTTTTTGCCCTATATCCAAATGATAATTACTATATACCTGTTATTTTACAGTTAAAAACTGGCTATTGGACAGATGATTTAAACAGTAATTTTGCTAAATCTTCGCCTGCTTTAGAAATGCTACAGGAGTTACGGCAATTTTATAAAAAAGATTTAAGTACTTATCCTTATGTCCTTCATTAATATAAATCATAACCTTAATGAAACCCTCTTCTAAACTTAATTTTTAAATCTCTATTTTTAATCTTCAAGTTTTGAAAATAACTCCTCAAGACAACTAGATTCTTTTAGAGGGTGATCGCAGTAGATATCAAGTATACGCTGTAACGCCTGTAAGTTACGACGCCCAGGCGTTAGTACTTTATCATTAATCTTATGATTATAGGCAGCTGTAACAATATGTCTATTTTTAAGTTCCTCACGTAATGTATCCATAACTGTATATAAAATCATATAAACATTAAGAACAGCTTCTTTTTCAAAATTGGATAAAGGCTTAGATAAAAGATTTTGGCCTTTATAAGTTGCAATTAGCGTACGCATTAAATAATTAGTATCTTTATTAGAAAAATAACCATACAAATTTAAGCACTCTGTAGTAGTTAATTGGTGATAGAATAAATTTAATTGTTTTAAGAATAGCTTTCTTCCATCTATATGCGTTTTATTACTAGTGACTTTTGCATAAAAATTCATTATTGAATCAATAAGGCTAATAGGATTAAACCAGAATTTATAAGCTCGAAATATTTCTCCTAATTGGCTTTCTGAGGAGTCAATACGTAGGTTTGCATAATTTAATCGCCATAATTTAAGCGCTTTTATAATTAAATCTTGGTCTTTACTATTCACATCTATGTTAATACCAGACGGAATTTCATCGCCATGAAATAAATAATCATATTCAGCTTTCAACCCACGCTGTTTTAGTAATTGACTGGAAAAGTATTGCAGTAGTTCAATCAAATTATATAAAAATTTTAATCTTGTTTTTATAGAAATTAACTTTTCTGGGTGAATAGCCTCTGTATACAAATAACTAGGATTGATTTTAAAAAAGAAAATACTGTTGTTAAGAGCAATAAAATCTTGTTTCATTAATTTTTGATCAAGTATTAATAATTCATCCTTAGTTAAGTTACTTAGATGATTTTGAAAACAGATAATATCGCCACCTATCTCATTAGCAAACCCAACTAAGGCTAATAACCAATCTTCTGTCGTATTTGCTTGAATTAGTTTTTTTAAATAAACACTTTTAGGCAAAGAATTATCTTTTACAATCTCTATGGGCTCGATTAATAATGACTTTAAATTTCTATAAAAAAAGAGTAATTCGCTAATAAGCGCTGCTTCTTCTTGCAGAGAGAAAATTCCTAGCAACTTCTGCCTTAATTGCTGAATTCTTAAGTAACAATTCATTAAATCATTTTCATAAGCGAAAGATACCTTAGTTATCTTAACTGCCGTATCTGCCTTAAGAATTGCTAATAATTCACTGTATAATTTAATTAAGGCGATAGAGAATTCTAAGGCTGATTGTCTTTGTAAGGGAGTATCTTGCCAGCTTTGCATTATTTCTTTTTGAAAGCGGATTTCAGTTTGCTTAATATCATATTTAATAGATGCTTTAGCCTGATAAACGTCATCAAACAACCAAGGGAACAATGCTTGTTTATCATTTTTCATCCTTTATCCTCCAAGCATTTATTATGGAAGTCGGACTAGCTATGCAATTTAATAACTACTCTAAATGAGCATACTCTAAGATGATAATAAAGTAACTAAACTCAGTTGCTGCAAAAAGATTTACAATTTAAAAGTTAGTCTAATAGTTCAATTATCTTCATAGCCATTTATCTAATTATAGTCATTAATAACACTTTAAATATGATATATTCCTGTTTATAATCAATATATAACCAAGGAGTATTATTTATGAACAATAAAAGACATCAACCTTTTAAGCAGTTCTTATTATCTTTATTAGCGAGAAAAAAACTATCTTTTGAGTTATTAACTGAAATTTTAGGTAAAAAAGTAGCTAATCGTATTCTTGATAATGCTGATAATGAAATGGGAATTCCTACTTTAGGAACAGGGAATGTTCCTATTTTACATGGTCAGTTACATGAAACATTAGGGGCTATTCCAGATCTAAAAGCACAACTTGCTAATGAAGAAGAAATAAAGATGCAGCAAAACTTAAAGCTTAAATAAAGAATAGCTTTTATTCCTAATCTCTAAAACGTATTTATTTAGAATATTTACTTACAAAAGCCATCTATTTTAGGCTTATTTTTGTATAAAAATTATAATTTTCTATCAAAGATTTGTAGCAAATCTTATTTAATGGTAATTTAGCCGGAAAATTCATTTGAAGCAAAAATTTACTACAATAAAAATGTATTTTTGGTTTACTTTGATTAATGGAGAAGTTTAATGTTATTGCATCGAAAATACATCATAATTATTGACGATGCCCCAAAAGATATTCAAGTTGAAGAATATTTTAATAAATATGATTATCAGATTTTGCACTACAATATCGTACCAGACCTAAATACTATTGTAGAAACACCTGCTGCCTTTTTAATCCATAGCAGTATGTTAGCTGAAATAAAATTATCAACAATTAATGCGTTTTATCAATGGGCTGTTCCTCTTATTGTTCTCAATGAAGAAAAAAATGAAACGTTATGTGTTCAAATGCTAGAAGAAGGCGCTGATGATTTTTTAATAAAGCCCATACTTGCCCGTGAGCTCCATGCTAGAATTGGCGCAATTAATAGACGAGTACAACGCTCTCTCAAAGATGATCAAGAAAGGGAGGTTTTAGTATTTGATAACTGGCGACTTTATCCTGCTTCAAGGCAGGTTTTTGGTAGCAATCAACAGGAATTACAATTAAGCGCTGGTGAATATGACTTATTGCTAGCTTTTGTTCGCCAACCGCAACAAATTCTAGGTAGAGAATTTCTTTTGCAGATTACTAAAAGTAGCGATTTAAATCCATTTGACAGACGTATTGATGTGCAAATAAGTCGGTTAAGACAGAAGATTGAAACAGATACAAAAAAGCCAGCATTAATTAAGACCATTCGTAACGGTGGATATCTTTTTACCGCTCAGGTTTTTACAATGAAAGAAGGAACGAATTCTTATTCCAAGGTTGAGTAAAAATATGACCCTTAATAAAAAAAAGTGGCTAATACTTTTTATCCTTTTAATAGTAGTTACAATGATAGTAGTCTCTATTTTCTCTTTTAAGAAAAGGGCAGATACTACTTCAGATAAGCCAAAGCTTGTGGAAGTAAAGCTTCTAGGGAAAGCGGAAATAGAAGAAACTATACACCTTTTAGGTACTATTAATCCCAAACACGCTACTGTTTTAGTTGCCAAAAACCACGGTACTTTAGACGCTCTAATTCCTACTGGCCAGAAAGTACATAAAGGGAACTTAATTGCTAAGATCAATAATCCCGAAATTGAAAATAATCTGGAATTAACACAAGGGTCAGTCACTATCGCTAAAAGCCAATATGAGCGTCTCCTTGCCCTTTTAAAAAGGGGATTTGTAAGCTCTAAAGAGGTAGAAGAGAAAAAACAAACTTGGTTAGATGCACAAAAAGAATTATCTAAAGCAAAAATTGAGTTAGACACACTACGTTTTTATGCACCTTTTGATGGCATCGTTGGCGCTTATAAAAAGAAAGAAGGCACGCAGATCAACGCAGGTGATCCTATAGTAACTATTTATGATCCCACTACATTAGTTGTGGATTTTGATATCCCTTGTACTAATATATCTGCTTTTCATGAAGGCCAATTAGTACGTATCTTTAATAGGCCTTATAAGCTCTCGCATTTACAAAAAATGATTGATGAAGATAGTCATATGTGTCCAGCTGACGTCACTATTTCCTGTAAAGATTGTCTAATTGGAGCAAGTGCAGAAATTGAATTAGTGCTTAACAAAAAGAAAGATACTATTGTCGTTCCTGAACAAGCTATTTTCTTGCGCAGTAGTAAACCTCATGTCTATATTGTCAAAGATAATGTCATTGAATTAATTCAGGTAACAACAGGTATAAAAAATAAATCTCAAATTGAAGTGATTTCTGGTCTAAAATTTGGACAGCAACTCGTTATTAAAGGGCTAGAACGATTATATCCGGGCTTACAAGTTGCTATTTACCATGCTTGAGCAAGAATGAAAATAACTGATTATTTTATTAAACATCCCGTTACTACAATTATTTTTAATTGTTTAATTATTGTGGTTGGACTACTTTGCTTTCAAAGCCTACCCGTAAGAGAATATCCTAATATTAGTTTTCCAATTATTACAGTGACTGCTACTTATCCTAATGCTAGCCCTGATTTAATAGAAAATATGGTCACTAATATATTAGAAGACAGACTTGCTGGAATTGAAGGCTTAGAGACCATTACTTCCGAGTCGAATGCCGGCTATGCGCATATTACTCTAACTTTTCATAGCAATATCCCTATGGATAAGGCTTACAACAGTACCCAAGACGCTGTAAATTTGGCTAAAGCCCTGCTACCTTCTGAAGTTAAAACACCTTTAGTTGAACGAAGAGTAAAAGCAAATGGTTTACCTTTTATTGGTATTGCACTTGACTCTACTTCTTTAGATTTTGGCCAGCTTACCCATTTTGCTCATTTGCGTTTAAAAAATGTATTTCGTAGTATTCCTGGCGTGGCGGCAGTTGAAGTATGGGGCCAGCCTTATACTTATGAAGTGACGCTTGATCCAAAGAAATTATTTTTATTTGGCATTAATGTTGATGAAGTACTCAATGCGCTTAACAATAGTCAAGTTTCTCTTCCGGCCGGTAATTTTCAAAATAGAGTGCCTAGTACATTAAGTTCTGAATTAAAATCGATTAAAGATTATGAAAATTTGTTAATTAAAACGCACAAACAACGTCCCATTTTATTGAAATCGATTGCCGAGATAAAATTAGCGACTGATACCCATAAAATGCGGGTTCGTGTTAATGGGCATAGTGGCTTAGTCCTTTCGCTTACGCGTGCCAATGATGCTAATCCTCTGGAAGTGTCGCGCCTAGTTCGCCAAGAATTAAAATCTGTTCAAGCAAATTTACCTGCTGGTATGCAGGCTAAAATAATCATTGATCAATCGGATTTTATTAAAGCATCTTTGCATAATATTAAATCCTCGATTATAGAAGCTATTATTCTGGTTTTAATTATTGTTTTTCTTTTTTTACGAAATTTACGAGCAACGATTATTCCTTTAATTACTATTCCAATTTCCTTATTAGGTTCATTGATTTTTCTAAAATTAGTTGGTTTTTCAATTAATTTAATGACTCTCTTAGCCATGGTATTAGCAATTGGTTTAGTTGTTGATGATGCCATTATTGCCTTAGAGAATATTTGGCGACACATTGAAAATAAACTAAGTCCACTGCAGGCTGCATTAAAAGGCGCTAAAGAAATAGGTTTCGCTATTATCGCCATGACTTTTACTTTAGCAAGTGTGTATATGCCTATTGCCTTTATTGAAGGTTTATTAGGTCAACTTTTTATAGAATTTGCAGTCGCTCTAGCGGGAAGTGTCATTGTTTCAGGCATCGTTGCTCTTACTTTAACACCTTTAATGTGTGCAAAATTAATTAATAAAAATGATAAACCTTATTTACCACAGCTTGATGTCTTTCTATCGTGGCTAAGTGAAAAATATACTAGGCAATTAAGTTGGGTATTACAGCGAAACTATCTCTCTTTGTTAGCTGCTCTCTTATTCATAAGTCTCTCTATTGTATTTTATAATCTAATGTCCAGTGAAACTGCCCCACGTGAAGATAGAGGGCTCATTGGTGTCTATATACCGTCTGTTGCAGGCGAGGCAATTGATGATTTAGATAGAAAAGTTGCCAATATAGAAGAAAAAACAAACTCATTACCAGAAGCTAATAATAAATTAACCTTTATCGGCGACTGGGGAGCTAACGTCATCCTTCCCTTAAAACCTCATAATAAGCGACATCGTTCTGCTGAACAAATTACAACAGAATTAAAGCCTAAATTTACTCAGTTTCCCTCTATTGATCCTGCCGTATGGAGTTGGGATACAGGTCTACCCGGAAATGATAATGCTGGCAGCGCCTCAGAGCTTACCTTAGTTATTTCAACAACCGATAGTTATCGCCAATTATTTACCTACCTGGAGAAATTCAAAAAATATTTAGATAGCACAAAGGATTTTGAATCCTCCTATTATGATTTACGACTTGATTCGCCAGGCTATCAAATTGATGTTGATAAGAATGCTATCGCTAAGCTTGGTCTGTCTGCAGCACAAATTGCTAAAACAATTGAAGTCTTTTTTAGTGGTGATCAATCCATTAAATTTCAAAAAGATAGTATTAGTTATAATCTGACAGTACAAGGGCCTCATTCACCATGGGCCTTAGATGAACTCTATCTGACAACACCAGCAGGCAAGCGCATCTCCTTAGGTGCTATTACCCAAATGACTACTAAAGCACAACCAGCAACACTTGAACATTTTAAACAAATGCGTTCAACAACGTTGCATGTTAGCTTGCGACCAGGTCAGTCTATCTCACAATCAATGGCTAAACTTTGGAATATAGCTAAACATGAACTACCAGAACATTATAAATTAACTTGGACGGGTATAGCTAAAACTTATACAGAAACATCACATACCATGTTGTATTTATTACTACTGGCTTTAGTATTTATTTATGCAATTTTAGCCATTCAATTTGAAAATTTTATCGATCCTTTTATTATCCTATTTACAGTGCCCTTAGCTAGTTCTGGCGCCTTGTTTTTTGCTTGGCTATTTGGGCAATCTCTTAATATCTATTCTCAAGTAGGATTAATAACGCTGATTGGTTTAATCAGTAAGCATGGTATATTAATTGTTGAATTTGCTAATCAATTGCGTTTGCAAGGATTATCTTTACAAGAGGCAATTCAAAAAGCATGTAAGTTGCGTTTTAGACCTATCTTAATGACTACGGGCGCTATGATCTTTGGCGCTATTCCTTTAATCTTATCTCATGCAGCAGGCGCTGAATCACGGCATGCCATTGGTACTGTTTTAATTGGCGGCCTTTTATTCGGCACATTTTTTACTTTATTTGTACTTCCAGGGGTTTATTATTTTACTAAATTAAAAATAGCCACTGCACAAGAAAAAACACTAAATTCTTTAGCTGAAGCTAAAACATGGTCTTAATTCATAGCGTTTTTAATTTCTTTTAGAATTAATCTTTTTCATTCGTACGGTTTTAATCATGTTATCGCTAACTTTTAAAATCTCTATTTGATAGGCTTCTATTTTCAAACAACAGTCAGCAGGTGGAATATAACCTAAATATTCTATAATAAGTCCGCTTAATGTGCGTGGGCCAAGCGCTGGTAATTGCCATCCTAACAATCGCTTTAACTGTCTGAGAGTAATACTTGCATCAACAATGACTGTTCCATCACCTTGCTCAATAATATCTTTACCCAGTGTGGCGATGTCTGTCGTAAATTCACCTACGACCTCTTCAAGTATATCTTCTAAGGTAACTAATCCTTGTAAATCGCCATATTCGTCAACTACAAAAGAAATACGCTTTTTTACTTTTTGGAAATTGAGTATCTGCGCACTTAAAGGCGTTTCTTCAGGAATAAAATAAGGTACATCAGCAATTTTTACTAATGTTTCTTTATCTAGACGCTCTTCCAAACTTAAATTAAGAATGCTTCGTACATGAACGATCCCAATTAACTGATCAATACTGTCTTTGTAAAGAGGTAGGCGAGTATGTTGCGCTGTTTCCAACAGATCAAGTATTTCATGCCAGGATTTGTTTAAATCGATGCCGACAATGTCTGCTTTAGGAATCATAATATCCTCAACAGTCGCTTTTTCTAAATCAAGCAGACCAATAAGCATACTTTTATGCTCTAGCGGCAATAAACCTTCTGCCTCATTGACAACGGAGCGTAATTCATCCGCAGTTAAAGCTTCACGTTGAGCTTGATCAAGGGGGAGACCAAATAACTTTAACATGCTATTTGTTATCCAGCTTATAACATAGACTAGCGGAGACATTATTTTTTGTAAGTTCTTAAGCAAGAAAGAAACAGCAAAAGCAACTTGCTGTGGATATAAAGCAGCTAATGTCTTAGGAATCATTTCTGAGATAACTAAGATAACTAAGGTCAGTAAAATAGTTGCGATAGCAACACCTGCGTTTCCATATAAACGTTGACCAATTAAGGTTGCTACCATAGAAGCAACGATATTAGCTAACGTATTGCCAATTAAAATGACACCTAGTAATTTGTCAGGGCGTGATAATAACTTACTTACCCGAATTGCCTGTTTATCTTTACTCTTAGCAAGGTGGCGCAGGCGGTAACGATTTAATGACATCATCCCTATTTCAGAGCCAGAAAAAAAAGCAGAGATACAAATTAAAAGGATTAACATCAAAAATAGTATAATTAAGGAGAGATCCACTAACTTCCTTTAAATTAAATTAAATTAAATTAAATAATTGCATATTAGCTGGAGACCTTAGTCTAAGCTAGATTATAATTTAGTTTTTTTACTGACAACTGTTTTATATAGCTTTGCCCACTAATGTTTGCATGCGATCGTTGCAGACGCATTTTGGCGTGCTACAATTATTCTTTTTCACCTGGATAACACTATGTTTGAAAACTTAACCGAGCGGCTGACGCGTACTTTTAAATCACTTAGTGGGCAGAGTCGTTTTACCGAGGAAAATACCCAACAAGCGTTACGTGAAATACGTTTATCATTACTTGAAGCTGACGTTGCTTTACCCGTTGTAAAACAATTCATTGAACAAGTAAGAGAGAAAGTACTGGGTCAAGAAGTTGATATTAATTTAAAGCCTGAGCAAGCACTAGTTAAAATAGTTAACGATGAGCTAATCCATTTTTTAGGCGATGAGCGAGTTGACCTTAATTTTAAAACACAACCGCCAGCTGTTTTTCTTATGGCAGGCTTACAAGGTTCTGGTAAAACCACCAGTGCTGCTAAACTAGCGCGTTATTTAAAAGAGCAAGCCGATAAGAAAGTCATGCTGGTAAGTTTAGACGTCTATCGTCCTGCAGCCATTGAACAATTACAATTGCTAGCAAATCAAATTAATGTACCTTTTCATCCTGCAGCTACGCATGAAAAGCCTGTAGACATTGCCAAACAAGCTTTAGATAGCGCAAGAAAGCAATATATGGACATGCTTATTGTAGACACGGCGGGCCGACTGCATATTGATGATGACATGATGAATGAAATTAAATCTATTCATCAAGCCATTACGCCTATTGAAACATTATTTGTAGTTGATAGCATGACGGGGCAAGATGCAGCAACTACAGCCAAAGCATTTCATGAAGCCCTGCCTCTAACGGGCGTTATTTTAACGAAAATAGATGGTGATGCGCGTGGTGGCGCTGCCTTATCTGTCAAATCAGTTACCGGCCAACCTATTAAATTTTTAGGTAGCGGTGAGAAAATAGATGCGCTAGAGCCTTTTCACCCTGATCGTATTGCCTCTCGTATTCTTGGCATGGGTGATATTTTAACTTTAATTGAAGAAGTTGAGCGTAAAGCGGATAAAAAGGCTAGCGAAAAGTTAGCTAAGAAAATAAAAAAAGGGAAAGGATTTGATTTAGAGGATTTTAAAGAGCAACTACTGCAAATGAATAATATGGGTGGAATAACTGGGATGATGAGTAAACTTCCTGGAATTGGCCAACTTCCTCAACAAGCGCTAAGCCAAGTTAATGATAAAGCAATGAAGCAAACAATCGCTATTATTAATTCCATGACACCTAAAGAACGCCGTATACCAAAAATTATTGTAGGCTCAAGGAAAAAAAGAATTGCGCTCGGTTCAGGCACCCAAATTCAAGATGTCAATCGCCTCTTAAAGCAATACGAGCAGATGCAAAAAATGATGAAGAAATTTACTAAGCCTGGCGGCCTTAAACAAATGATGCGTGGAATAAAGGGATTTCCAGGTTTAAAAGGGATGCTACCGGATGAATTTAAATAACTTAAGTTCAACAGAAAAGAGACGAAGGCCCTTTTCTGTCGCTAAACGAACGTTATTCCGTAAAATGCGAAGCATTTGCATGGGATCCAGATCAAACTAAACAAATTCGCCAGAAAAGATATCAGTATCTTTTCTATTGAATTCCCATTAAATAATTATCTGGAAGACTTCCCTTACTGAGTTAATTTTCGTACAATACACGGCATTTTTACCGTAACACTCTTAAAGAGGAATATAATGGTCGTTATACGTTTATCAAGAGCAGGTGCCAAGAAGCGCCCTTTTTATCACATGGTTGTTACAGATAGCCGTAAACGTAGGGATGGAAGCTACATTGAGCGCGTAGGATACTTTAATCCTGTAGCACGTGGTCAGGAAGTTCGCTTACATTTAGATATGGAAAAAGTGACCCATTGGCAAAGCCAAGGTGCGCAATTATCTGATCGAGTACGTGCTTTAATTAAAGAATATAAAAAGACTGGCACAACTGAATAACGTGGCTGATGATTGGGTTATTGTAGGACGTTTCGGCAGGGCTCATGGAATTAAAGGTTTTATTTCAGTTAATTCTTATACTGAGCCACATACTAATATTCTTAATTATCAAGGATGGCACGCTTACATTAATCAAGTGTGGCAACCTATCAAGTTATTAGATGTTGAAGTTACCACTAAACATCTTCTTGTTAAAGTAGAAGGATTTAGTGAGCGAGAATTAGCAATGAACTTAACTAATTGTGATATTAGGGTTCAAAAAGAGCAATTGCCAAAACTTGATCCAGGCGAATTTTACTGGCATGAACTTTTAGGATTGGAAGTTATAAATCAACAAGGTGACACCTTTGGTAAAGTTGTCGGTATATTACCTACTGGCTCTAACGATGTTTTAGTAGTACGGGGGAATGAAAATAAACAATATTTAATTCCTTATCTACTTGGCCAGTTTATAGTAGATATTAATCTCAAAGAGCAGCGTATTATAGCTGATTGGGACATTGATTTTTAGGATTAGAAATCCACTAATTAGCTTAATTAACATGGTTTTGTATAATATTTATTCGTAAATCATGATAAAATAGACTTCTTCGGAAACTCGCTGCAGAGAGCGCAGTGCGAGGAGAGACGGCGCGCAGAACCGGAGTGTACACTTAAGTACATGAGGATTCGAGCACCGTATCGACGAAGCAATGCGCCTCTGGAGTAGCGTTTCCGAAGAAGTCTAATAAACCTTATTTGGAGATGCCTTCTGAGGCAAGCATTAAGTGATTAATTAATATTGAGCATAAAAGCGCAGGTACCATGGTTGATACATTGCATTTAGGCATAATTACTTTAATGCCTGAGATATTTGCAGGATTAGGCTATGGAATACCCGGAAGAACAATAGCTCAAGGATTAGCAAGGATTGATTGTTGGAATCCACGTGACTGGTCTTCTAGGCCTTATCGTCAAGTAGATGATAAACCCTATGGCGGTGGCCCTGGTATGGTTATGATGTATGAGCCTTTGAATGCTGCTATCTTGCATGCAAAGGCAGAGATGCCTGCGGAATGTAAAATAATTTATTTAAGTCCGCAAGGTAAAAGAATCTGTCAGTCTGAGTTAAACGATGTTGCTCAATATAAAACGCCGCTACTCTTTATTGCAGGGCGGTATGAAGGAATAGATGAACGGATCATTCAACGTCATGTTGATGAAGAATGGTCGATTGGTGATTTTGTTTTAAGTGGTGGCGAATTAGCTGCCATGGTATTTATTGATGCTATCTTGCGTCTTCTTCCGGGAAGCCTTGGTCACCCGGAATCAGCTGTGCAAGATTCATTTATGAATGGGTTACTTGATTATCCTCATTATACAAGACCTGCTACGGTAGATGGAATGAATGTTCCTGCAGTCTTACTTAGTGGAAATCATTATGAAATTGAACGTTGGCGCAGAAAACAAGCGCTCGGAAAGACATGGCTAAAGCGGCCAGAATTATTAGATTCGATTGAATTGAGTAATCTAGACAAGCAGCTACTTGTCGAGTTTAAACGCGAACACGGCGATTCCTGTTAGAAGCGCCATTTTGAGGAGTTACTTCATGACTAATATTATTGACCAACTGAATGCTGAGCAAATGCAAGGCAAAAATATTCCAGATTTTAGCCCAGGCGATACCGTTTTAGTTCAGGTAAGAGTGAAAGAAGGCTCACGTGAGCGTTTACAAGCATTTGAAGGTATTGTAATAGCTAAGCGTAATCGTGGTTTAAATTCTGCTTTTACTGTCAGAAAAATTTCTCATAACGTTGGCGTTGAGCGAGTTTTCCAGACTTATAGTCCTGTTGTTGATAGCATTATTGTTAAACGCCGCGGTGATGTACGTCGCGCTAAATTGTATTATTTACGCGATTTAGCTGGCCGTGCAGCTCGCATTAAAGAAAAATTAGCTACCAAAAAAGATCGTTAATTTATATGCTCATTACTACTTCTTTTGAAACACCAGTGGGTTGGCTTCAATTGGAGTTTGATGAGCATTATATCTATCAAGCTACTTTTACTAACGAACCGATTATAAGCTCAGCTATTAATAAATTGTCTTCATTAATTGCATCTGAGCTTAACTCATATTTTCATAATTGCCATCACCGCTTTCAGTTGCCCTTAAAACCTCAGGGCACAACATATCAACAACGAGTTTGGAATGCGCTCTTAGTGATCCCTGTAGGTCGGACGATAGCTTATGGTGAATTAGCTAAAATTTTGCAAACAAGCCCGCGAGCAATAGGTCAAGCGTGTAAAAGTAATCCGTTAGCCTTGTTTATTCCCTGCCATCGAGTTGTAGGTAAAACAACACATGGCGGGTATATGGGCGATCTTAAGGCGATTACTTATAAGATAGGCTTATTAAAACATGAATGCCCTAATTTTAATTTACTTAAGTCCATAGATTAATAATTAAGGCGCAGAGTTTTTACTATTTTGCTTCTTACTTTTTTCATTGACATTAAAATCAAATATAGTTGTGATAACGCTTTTTGTAAAAAAGCCCAGGAAGTATTTAGAATTATCATACAAACGTCTGAAAGCATGTTTATCTTCTAGTTTCTTAAGATAAACTTCTTCTCGCTTAAATATTAAACTAGGTTCCTGTTCAGCCCGAATCTTAGCAAGATACAGAGATATTTCTTTCTTTATGGCTGGTTTAAGAATTAGCTGTTGACAAAGATAATCATAAAGTGATTGCGCAATCCCTATACGCATGCCGACTTTTACTGTCTTTTCCTCTTGAGGAAGATTTGATAAAAGTTGAATATATTCCAAACAAAGTCCCTGATAGTGATTTATAAGCAAGATACCCTGCTCTATTTCCTTCATTAACTTAGTATATTCTGGTAACTTTCGCTCGAAGAATAGTGATTTTTCAGCTAAATAAATATTATTCGCTTCGATATTAAAAATTGGATTTTGTCGACTCATCCAAGCTTCAATTATTTCTGCATTCGTTAACTGTTTATCTTTAAAAAAATTTCTTAACTCAATGAGGCTACCTTTAAAAAAATTAAGTAAACCTTTCTCTAGATAAACATAATATTGTATCGCTGCACTCATTATAACTGTACCAGCATAAGCTTTTTCAGCAGGTAAAATAAAAGAGTTTAAGAAGGCGTATAAAATTTCTATAAATTTTAAATCACTTTGAGAAAACGGCGAGTTAATAAGTTCATAAATGGCTAAGCTTAACAAGCCATCACCATCTAGAGGCTTATTAGGACTATATTTAGTAAGCAAAAAATTAGGCCAATCTAATGCATCTACATAATCACCTTGACGAAGTGAATTTAAAAAGTGTTCTGTAGACAAGCTATTCCTCCTTTAATCCTTGCTTTAAGCATAAAGAATTAGTCTCGCATCCTGCCTTTATAGCGCTATATTTAATTTATTAAAGCAAGTATTAACTAATAAAAACAGGTTTATCTAAAAATCTACGCCTAAATAATGAATTTTAGATATTAAAGATCTTCTTTGCTTAGTCGACAATAAAATTAACATAAGGAATATTATGCATAGAATAAAAATTTTTATAGTGCTAATCGTTCTCCCGCTACAATTAGCATTTGCTAATTGCGATCTAACACGTTTCCGCTGGGAATGTGATATTCCTGTTTATGCTAAACCCACTAGAGGCGCTACATCGCTTGTTTATTGCGGTAGTAGCTATGGTTACGTTACACCTGCCAATTTTGACATTCTTTCACGCTACCATCGCCGCAGTATAAATATGGTACTTAAAATAAATGGTGAATTTATTGATGCGCCTTGTATTCCTGGCCGACGATGAAGATTTTCATCAAATAATACTTGTAAAGAAAACATGGTTGCTTAAAATGCAAACTATTTATTAGTCTTAAATGATATGATTGATCTTAATCTCTTAGTAAATCAACTCTACGAACAGGGCTTTTATATTGGGGACCAATTTTTAGAGGAAGAGAGTGCCCAGTTATTAAGATGTAGAGCATTAGAATTAATGAAGCGAAACGAATTTCGTGCTGCTAAAATAGGTAGCTTAACAAATACCACCTACAATGAGTCTATTCGTACTGATAAAATCTACTGGCTAGAGTCAAATTCTCCTAATACCCAGCATTTCTGGCAAATCATCACTCAAATTAAAACACGTTTAAATAAAACACTTTACTTAGGATTAAATGAATTTGAAGTTCATTTTGCTTTTTATCAGGCAGGCACTTTTTATAGGAAGCATATCGATCAGTTTAAAGATAAAAAGAATAGAAAAATTTCTTTTGTTTACTACCTTAACGCAGATTGGCAAGATAGTTTTGGTGGCCAATTACTAATTTATGATGAGCAAAATAAATTAATAACATCAATTTCTCCAACTTGGAATCGCTTTATCTGCTTCTTAAGCCATCTACCTCATGAAGTTAATAAAACAACAATGGATAGACTTAGCATTACAGGCTGGCTAAAAACTAAAGAGAATCTTCTTATATAGCTATTTAAATTGCAAAATATATTAGTAATTTCCATAATGTATAATTGACGCACGCTACAGGTTAGTATTAAATGCAATAAGGGAATTTCTTAGGAGCTAGGAATGCCACTTTCACCAACCTTCATTAAATTGTTTAGTGAATTGACTACCAATTATCAGCAAAAAGCTAGAGGTAGTCTCCTTTCCTATGGAAGGGATAGCCATTTTGATAATCTCAAAATTAATTTAGAAAGTATTTTAACTATTATTGAACATAGTAATAAAGATGATAACTCATTTGATGACATGAGTTTACTTTCAGTTCTATCAATTACAGCGACTCGTTTTTCAGCCACAGATCCAATATTTGCTAATTTAGTTAGTTCCTTAATAGATAAGTATTATAAATTGGTTAATTATAATACTTACCTTACTGAGCAGGGTATGCTAATTAAGGTCAATCCTGAAGCCCGTTATTCTATTAATGCGTTAAGTGAATTACAACATGCCTTTGGCAATTTACAAAAAGCACATCAGAGTGAAAAAACAATGCTCTTAGATCAAATTAAAGATCTGCAAAGAGAAAAGAATGTGTTAAAAGAGCAAAATGATTACTTAAGAAAACAAGTAAATACTTTAGAATCGTCTAAAAATCAGTGGGAGAAATTATCCTCAGCAAAGTCCATAATTGAAAAAATAAAAGATGCAGCTGCTAGCTTAAATACTCTAATTGAACCTGAGTCCTTATTAACCCTTACTATTTCTCTACAAGAACCGACTATACAAGAAAATAAAAATTCAGCAGTTAGCTTACCTAATGGCAATCCTCTACCCGTTAACGGCAGCCCAGTAAAAATTATGGAAAGCTTAATACCTCCTCCACCTAAACTGCCTGAGCCGATACCTCCGCGCAACACTCCCCTAGCATTAAAAGATAATAAAGATACTAAATTAACTACACCTAAAGAAGTATCAGAGACTAAAAAACATCAAAAAAATTTCGCTAGCGGGCTAACGTTTCGATCAGAGCTTGATGCGGCGATTAAGAAGCGTGAAGATAATAAAAAAAATAAGCAATATGAATTACCAAGCCAAGAAAAAAAAAATACCCTCCGGATCTAGGATTACTCGGTGATTCAAAACTGCTAGAACGGATCGCTGCTATTCGCAAAGCGAATAAAGATGAATCTGATGACGAAAATGATTTCTATTCAAATGAATTTGATTTATAAGAAACAAAGCAATCAATATTTATACAAAATACTTAATAAGTATCACCACAAACCTAAATTATGATATTTTTAAGTATCGGTTATAATTGCGATTGTAAAATTATTGATAATGAGAATGTATGTATGCTCTTGAAATTAAAGAATTACGTAAGGTTTATAAAAGTGGCGTTGAAGCATTAAAAGGTATTAATTTAGCAGTAAAAGCGGGTGACTTTTTCGCTCTTTTAGGCGCTAATGGCGCTGGTAAATCAACGACCATTGGTGTAATTACTACTCTTCTTACTAAGACATCAGGTAAAATTAATATTTGTGGCTATGATCTAGACACAAATCCTGCGCAAGCTAAATCTTGTTTAGGTTTAGTTCCTCAGGAGTTTAACTTAAACATTTTTGAAACATGCGAGCAAATTCTAATTAATGAAGCAGGCTTCTATGGTATTACGCGTAATAAAGCAAAACCTCGTGTTAATGAATTACTTCAACAGCTAGGGTTATGGGAAAAGCGGCAAACAATAGCTCGTCACTTATCAGGCGGAATGAAGCGCCGCTTAATGATAGCGCGGGCACTTATTCATAAACCTAAAGTTTTAATTCTCGATGAACCAACAGCAGGTGTGGATATAGAAATTAGACGTAGCATGTGGGACTTTTTCATTAAAACAAATAGAGAAGGTACAACAATCATCTTAACAACTCACTACTTAGAAGAAGCTGAGCAGCTTTGTAAAAGCATTGCGATTATCGATAGAGGTGAGATTGTTAAAAATACCTCTATGAAAAAATTACTAACAAGTTTACGTCATCAAACATTAGTGTTTACAACCCAAACACCTATAGAAGTATTACCTCCTCTCCCACCTTTTGAGCCTGAATTAATTGATACTCATACCTTTGAGCTACGCATTGATAATAGTGTAAGCTTAAATGATGTATTTGAGCAATTAAGCAAACAAGGCATACAAATTCATAGTTTAAGAAATAAAACTAACCGTTTAGAAGAGCTTTTCCTGGATGTAATTAATAATGACCACTAAACAACAATTCATTGGCCTATATACTATTGTTAGACGTGAAGTCGTTAGGATGTTTCGCATAGCAAGCCAGGTATTTTTGCCACCTGTTATTACTACAGCACTTTATTTTTTAATCTTTGGTAGTTTAATTGGTGAGCGTATTGGCCCTATTGAAGGCATCGATTATATTACTTTTATTGCGCCAGGCTTAGTGATGATGTCTGTTATTACTAATGCCTATGGTAATGTTTCAACTTCCTTATTTAGCTTGCGTTTTCAAAAAAGTATTGAAGAAATTCTTGTAAGTCCTATGCACAATAGCCTGCTTTTACTAGGTTATGTGTTAGGCGGTATCATTCGTGGCTTCATCGTAGCAGTATTAGTCATTCTAGTGGCAAGTTTTTTTGTAACCATGCGAATTGATAATATACCTCTAACAATATTAGTTATTATACTTGTATCAGCACTTTTTTCCCTGGCTGGCTTTACCAACGCGATGATTGCTCGCAACTTTGATGATGTGATGATTATTCCCACCTTTGTCTTAACACCGTTGACTTATCTAGGCGGCGTATTTTATTCCACAAATATGCTAGCGCCTACTTGGCAGAAAATTTCACATTTCAATCCTATTTTGTACAAAGTTAATGCGCTACGACATGCAATGATTGGCTATGAAGAGGTTGATATTAATCTTTCAATGAGCATTATTTTTCTGATGGTTATTGCGCTAACTATTCTTAATCTAGTTCTATTAAAAAAAGGAGTTGGCTTAAGGGATTAATAACATATTGATCATCTTCACAACAATTAACTATTGTAGTATTGCTTTGAAAATTGATTTATTCATTTTTATGGCCAACAATAAATAGTAATTAGTAATATCATTTGCTGAACATGGAGATGGATCTTTATTATGGCAAAATTCTGCTTAAGAAATTTCGTGATTCTAATTGTCCTTATTCTTCCCATAAGGATTTTTGCTTATACACCTGATCAAATTAGTGAATGGACAGAGCAAACTTTAATGCATACTCTTATAGCAGGCCATCATGAGAAAATTTCTGAAGCAGCCAATGTACGTAGATTTTATAAGCATAGGGCGTGGCGCACTATGGATGTTTTTCTAAATCGGTATCTAGGCAACAGTGTAGAAAGTAAGTTACGCGGACACCCACCTATCACCTTCCAACCAGAGCCCATTGTACCGGCTGAGATAGTTGCGCCCGAGGAATGTGGCGAAGCCAGCTGCTGGCGAGTCCATCAATCTTTTGTTGTGCCAGAGATCGAAAGGCATATTGAATTCACAGCATTGGTGTCTACAGCAAATCCAGCGCATTCTTCTCCTTTAATCATTAATACTTTAGATATTATTATTAACCGTTATTAAATTAATAGGGGTTAATATAAAAATATATCGTTCTTTGCTATAAATATTTTAAAATGTTAACTTCAATAGATCTTGAGAAATATCATTTACTTGCTCTACATGCACGTCACCTACTTGAGCGCCGTCATTCGGTTGATCTGCATCCGCATCATCTACTTGGGCACCATCATTCGGTTGATCTGCATCCGCATCTCCTACCTGAGCACGATCATCTGTTTGATCAACATCTAACGGTTGATCTGGCTCATTTCTTAGCGAAGTGTAACTTCCAAGATCATATATAAATAAACCTGCAGAATCTTTTTCGTTCAAATCAATTCCAGCAATTGTAGCTGTTTTGCGTAGATAATTAAAATCTTCTAACATCCAAGCTTCTACAAGCGTATCTGTCACTAAGTCTTTCTTATTTATAGGTACTTTATTATTTTTTGACAAAAATTTATCGACAAATTCCTTTCCATAACGAATTTGTAATTCTTCAACCACTCTAAGCATTGCTTCATATAGCATTACTCTTTTTTCGGGTGAATTATTTGATTCTATATATTCTTTATTAATTAGCTTAATGATTTTTTCGTATTCACTTATCTCAAAGATTGGCCCAAGCTTTATATGATGTCTTAATACATCGACAAAGCTTTTACATGAACCATCTGCGTAAGGCAAATTTTCTAAAAATGAAATTAAATAAAACTGAATTGGACAAAAACTTCTTACTTTAACCAAGGTATTAGAATTATCGAATAAACTTAACACCGACAAATCAATACTATCATCTGCAAGATCTTCTATATTTCTGACAAGGTGCAGTGGAAAATAATCATTGTCAACAAAGAAGGTATGTTTACCGCGGATTTTATCTAGTTGTGGAGAGATAGATGCAGAAAGTACGAAATGAGCATCTACTATTTCATTCTGCATATTTAAGGGAACAGCCGCCCCTAACCAATGCTCGCGACAAATCTGTAAAAGAGCTTGCTTGTCATTCGGTAAAGTAAAAAAAGAATTCTTAGATCGGCCTTTCCCAGGTCGAAAAACTGTATATGGTTCTCTTTTACAAGAGTCAGCACCATAATATTTACTAAAATCGATTGCTGTGTGTTCTTCAATTTCCCCATAAGGTGCTTTTTTAGCAATCGGCTGAATAGAATCTTTTCTTAGAAAATATGCAGAGTTTTTAACAATACTAAATGTTGGTTTGCCAACCATATCAGTAATTACCTTCTGATTATCTCGAAAATGCTTATTGACAGTTGGTTTACCCCATATATTTGGAACATCAGGTTTTTCTAATTTGTCAATCCAAGATAATTCATTGTAATATTTTTCTAGTCTAGAGATTGCTTCTGACGTTTGTTCTTTCCGAATTAATGTTGGCCCAACTAACACCGAAAGTGTAGGATTAGTTCTGACTAGTTTTTGAATTTCTGCCAAGAACATTCTCTTATCCTTATTGTCAATCGATTTGGAGCGCTTTTCATCTGTCAGACCATATTCACGCCAAGTAATTAAAATTTCACTATCAGGATCTAGATTGTGTGCTATTTCATAAGCACTTTTTACTTTTTCGAGGATCAATGCCATCTTTTCTTGGGTATTTTTGTTAAGCTTGTAAGAAATAAACTCTGGATCCTTATGACTTATATTAATTGCAATAACTTTAACTTTTTTAGTTTTGGTTAAATCAGCTTGTTGCTGTGGCCTAGATGTACTTAAATTAAAAAATTGCACTAAAATACTCTTCATAATTAAATATCTTTTGTTTTAAATTTTCTAATTGTCGCATAAAATAATTAAGGAATGATTAATATTTAATCTATTTGTAAATTATTATTTAACTTAGCTCAAAATTAAATCGAAATTAAATATCTTGTATAATGCATTGGAAATTTAATAATGCAGCTGTATGCTATAGTTTTTTTCAGTTTACTAGGCGTTAATGATATTCCATTACTAACCTATATTTGTGCGAGTTATTAAACTTTTACAAGTAAACTCAATAATAAAAGGAAATGAATTGTATTGGATTAAAGCACTTTTTTTGGAAAAGATTGCTAACTCTAGTTGCATATTTTTATGATTCTCGATATAACTCTTTATGGCTAATACGCTAGGCCTTTTTAGCCAAGCGGAATGATTTGTATTTTGCTTACTTTAAAACATCCTAGTATAAACATTAATTTAGCTATCAGAAACGCAAAAAACGCTTACTAATATTTTCTTATTTTTAGTTAATTTATTTAATAAATATAATTTTGCTAGTAAATAAAACGCTCAATGAGCTAACTATCATCTTGAAATTATTGAAAATACTTTGTTTAACTAAGTTTACAAGCAATATAAATAACTTAAACTAAACTGAAGTTGATGTGTATAAACATTAGATAATTTTGGTGGTGGAAAGGCCCAAGATAAATAAGTAGGTTTCTCAAGCTGGCTTCTACCCCAATCAGCTAATTCATAGCCAAGGCCAACTTCCCAGTTTTTAGCAACATTGACTTTAAAGCCTAGACCGACTGTATATACAAAGGAACCTTTCGTTGTCGACTTAAATTTTAAAAGACTCAGCGTGCCGTCAGTAACGTTATAAACATTAATGGGGGGATTTGTTTTAAATGCATCAGAGGAATTAAAGCTGTAACCAACACTGCCACTAATATAAGGTTGCACCCAAAAATCTGGGCAAGCAGTCAATAAACCCTTAACAGCGGCACGGCCATGGCTTATTTTATATCTATAAGTTGCACGCGGTATAAGGTTTAATGCCAAAGTACCATATAAATCTGCTTCTGTAGCGCCTGCAAAAGCAATACCCAAGCGTTCTGTTAACCATGGCGCTACAGGTCTTTGTAGAGCAAAAAATATTTCTCCTGAAGTAATAGTTTCAGTCGTTTCACGGGCCAGATATTGAACATAGCGGGTAAATGGTGAAATTCCTGGTGGAATATAATAAGTTTGACTACGGCCTGGGCTTGTCCAAGCAGGTCCACCACTTAAGGTGATTACTTTAGTCCAGTCTGGCGTAAAATCAGTAAAATCCTCTGCAAAAACTGTTGTGGCTAAGCAAGCATTAGCCATAATTATCAAAAACCTTTTGAAACTCACAATGCATCCTTGTCTTTAAATTGACTTAACTTAATCAGGCTAGTTGCAACTAATTAAAGGTAGATAATATATAATCAAGTAATTGCGTTGCAACTAAAATTTAATAAAATTTTTTATCTACGTTTTAAAGCGCAAATATTAGACACTTATTAACTTTTTCTGCGTCTAAAACCTATTGCTGCCAAACGCTGTTCAATTTGTGGATGAGTAGAAAAAGCATTAGCTAAGGATTTAATAGGATCAATACTCGATGGATCAAATAAATAGGATGCTTGCCTTATCTGCTCATGTGGGGTTTTGCCATATTCATGAGTATATTCATCAGCATGACTTACGTGATCTTCACTTATTTTTAATAAAGCGCGTGCCATAGGTTCATTATCACGCATGAGCTCCACTGAACCTGAATCAGCCATGTATTCCCGTGTACGACTTAAAAAGAGTGTTAATAAGACTGTTATCAAAGGTAATAAATACCGTAATAAGATAACTACTAGTACTAAAGCATTACCCGCATTATTGCCTTGCCGGCGGTTATTAGGTCGATAAATTACTGAATAAAACAACATATCAATGACAATAAGCAGAATATTGCTTAACACTGCAACTGTTAAAGTTAATTTAATATCATGATGGCGTATATGACTCAGCTCATGAGCCATCACCGCTTGTAATTCAGCCCTATCCAGTTTTTCAATTAAGCCACGTGTAATAGCAACCATGGCGGATTTTTCGCTGTAACCACTAGCAAAGGCATTCATATAATTTGCTTCGATAAGATACACTTTGGGCATGAATTTCAAACCAGCTGCCACCTTCATTTCTTCCACTACATTATAAAGTTGCTTTTCCTGTAGGTTTTGGCTATTTTCTGGTGTGATTTCTCGATACTCAGTACCTAATAACATAATACGATCGTACATCGAATAGGTAATAAGCAAAGAAATCCCAGCAACGATAACCATAGTAATAGTGGCCCAAGGAACAATTTGAAAAGTTACCAGAGCCATAAGAATTTGAGATAACATCGCATTAGGATAATTCGAAAGATTAATTACACAATCAGCAATTAATCCAACAACTAGATAGATTAAAATAAATGTAGTAATAACAAAGCGAGTCTTGCGTTCATTACGCTGCAATTCAGCTCGCCAGTTCCCGACGCTTGCTTCATAATCACGGAGTGACATAGCAGCTACTTAATTAAAATTTAACGGTATAATTTTCATTAGCCTTAATTTGTTCTTCAGGCAATGACCAATACTCAAATTCCTTATCTAATTTTGCAGAGAAGAAGCTTACTATCATTGATTCAACAAATGATTTTTTCTTTGCGTAATAACGCTCAACGCTGTCATTATAAGCTTGCTTTGCATAGGCAAGTTTATTTTCAGTATTAACGATCTCTTCTTGCAGTTGCAAGACATTTTGATTTGCTTTTAAATCTGGATATTGTTCGAAAACGACATTCAATCCCGATGCAATTTGCGAAATTCCATTTTCAGCAGCAATTCTTGCTTTCTCATCACCGGCAGCTCTTGCAGCTTGTGCTTGATTACGTAATGCCACAACATCTTTTAGTGTTGTTTGTTCATAATCCATATACTTTTTCACTGTTTCAATCAATGATTGAAATACTTTAAAGCGGCGATCTAACTGGATATCAATCTGGCGTTTATTATTATTAATTGCCTCAATCAAGCCAATTAGATTGTTAAATATACCAATAGCCCAAAAAAACAATATGGCTAAGATGATTAACACAACAATTAAAAACTTAGTCATCAGTCCTTCCTAATGGTTTAATTATTACTAATTATGGCTCTAACAAGATAAAAATCAACATAATTAAAGAACAATAAAGTATGTTATATAAAAATTGAATTGGTTAATTTAAAGTAAAAAATAGCAAAATACTGACTGAATAGCCGCTCACATGTCAGATTACTGCGCTATGTGAGCTGTTAAGCGATTAGAATGTGGGAGTTTGCAAATCGTTATCTAGTGCTTCAATCTTTTGTAAAGATTTACTGTGCTTAATACCGCAAGCACCATCAAATAAGCTAAAACGAGCCATAATACGCGGCATATTAATTGCCTGATAGAGTTCCGAGTCTTTGTTATCTAGTTCATTCGCTAAGGATACATTAGAGCTTAAATTATTAAGCGCATCCAATATTTTATTTAATTTTTCGCTACTACTTCTCCAATAAGGATTCCAGCGATGCTGTACACCATTATGTAAGCGAATTAATACTTGGCTTAATCCCTTACCTATTGTTCCTTGCTTATCAAGCCAGGCTAGCATTTCTTCATAATTCGCTTGACTTGGTTTCAGATAGCTTTGCTCAGGCATAGTCTGATTAAAATCTATACTAAGACCTAGGCTTTTGCTTTTAGTTATTTGAGGTAATGTAGGAGTAGAGATTTTTTCTTCAATTTCAGAATCAGCCTTCTTATAATTATTTTGTGCTACATCTAGCTCATTTTGTACTAGAGAATCAGACTCTGTGTGTAAGGCCTTCATGTTAGTTACTAAAGGTGATGACCTAGCAGACTTTTCTTCTAAATTTACAGAATTTACTGGCGTTTCTTGATCAATAGAGATGCCAAATTCATTTTCTTTCTTCTTTTGTAAGTCTTGCAGAATAAGTTCTAAATGATTTACTGCAAGTAATTTTTCTTGATTTAATTGGTCCTGCCCAATTCTCTTAATGACTTTATTATGTCGCTTTAAAAGTAACCTCATATTATGTTCATTCGTGCAATTCGTAAGGTTATTAAATAAAGCAAAATATTGTTGAGTTAGTTTTCTAAATTGTTTTTCAGGGTTATGTACTTTTTTCTTAAGCATAGATCGGTTCACATGATTATTATTTGATCGCAGTATAACAAATAAAACCATAATGTCTGTAATAAATCAGAAAATTTATGTGAAAAGTTTAAACTATCTAATAATCGATTTCTGTCAAAACTTCTATTTTTGTCATTACCGAATAGTCAGGAAAAGAATTCTTTAGCGGAGTCTGTCGCATCTTAAAGATTTTTGCTGGTAGGAAAGATGAAGAAATTAGTTAAGCTTGTGGTAATAAGTTGAAAGTCTTAATAATGCGTACTTAGCTGCCTTAAGTTGTACAGCAGCACGAGTTCCCTGGAAACGTTTTGTTGCACTAGCCAATTTTAGCGTCCCCTTTTTTTTAACTCCCCAAGCAAAACAAACTGTACCAGGGGCAATACCATCCATAGGTTCATCACCGGTAATACCTGTTGTTGCAATAACAACATTAGCGCTACTGTCTTTTAGAGCACCCTTAGCCATTTCAAGAGCGACTTCTTCACTTGTCAAGGTATACTTTTTAATTGTTGTTGGCTTAACCCCTAAAAGCCTCTTTTTTGCTTGAGAAGAATAAACGACAAAACCAGCTTCAAGACAGCTACCGCAGCCTTCAATTTTTCCTAATAAGGCAAGAATTTGGCCTGCGGTACATGACTCTGCGGTTACTAAAGTAAGATCATTTTCCTTAAGAAAATCAACAACCTCTTTTACGGTTTTCATAAATTCTTATCCTAACTAACATAAATCTATAAAAAAGTAGGGAATTTTTTATGCTGTTAAACAAACCTTAACTACTTTACTTAAATTTTCATTTAACTCTAAATAATTTAGAGGGTAATTAATTAAGCTTAGCTAACCTTTTATGAATTGCTGTGGTGGCAATAGCTGCTTGGCCTTCACCCACACAAATTTGATATAAACTAGAAACTAAATCACCTATAGCAAAAAGCCCCTTAACGGATGTCTCATAATAACGATTAACAACTAAAGTACCATTTTTTTGTTTAGCATTTAACATGCGAGCTAGCTCTGCATGCTTAACACAACCAAGCGCTGAATAGATACAGTCATAATGCTCCTTTTTCCCATCTGCAAAATAAAGTGTTGCTCCTGTGTTTAGAGTAAGTTCAATTTTAACTAGCGGCAATGGGTTGATAATTAAATTAGCTTCCTTAATATCTTTAAGTTCCTTCTTACTCCATTGCGGCGCTCGGCCTAAAGTAAGCAAAGTGAGATAAGGGGTATAGTGTCGCAGGAAAAGAGCCTCGCCTAGTCCCTCTTTCCCTTCGCCAATTACAGCAACTTTTTGATTAATTACTTCATAAGCATCACAAATAGGACAGTGTCTAATTAATCCCTGCTGTATTGCATTATTAATAAAAGGCAATTGAGGTTCAATATCCTTAACACCGGTAGCTAGTATGACATAGCTACTTAAAATTTCACTATTGGCACTCTTTGCTATAAAGTGGCCATCAACTTGTTTTAGTGATTCAATTTTCTCTCTCACCACTGATACATTATAAGCTTGTAATTGCTGCTTTAATCTCTCTAATAGCTCCTTGCCAGAAATACCTTTAACGAAGCCAGGATAATTATGAGAAGTAGGAATTAATGAAGCTCTACTGTAGTTAAAATCATAAATAGCAATATTTCGTCGAAAACGAGCTAAATATATTGCAGCTGTTAATCCGGCAGGGCCGGCGCCAACTATTAAGCAATCCCTTAACTTATTCTCCATTATTTAAATCCTATCAATGATTAGAATTTTATAGTGCTTTTAATAAGCGTAGACTAAGCAAATTGAAAATATACTAAAATAATAATTGCTAGTAACATGAAAAAGAAAGTAATAAAGCCTAGTAGGTTTGACAGTCGCTTGTTTACAAACTTACCCATGATCTTTTCATTATTAGCCATATGTAGAACAATTAAGATTAAAATAGGCGCGGTAATCCCGTAAAAAATAGCTGTATAAATTAAAGCATCAATAGCAGATATACCAATAAAATTAATACTTAATCCTAACAGCAATGAAATGAAAATAGTTCCATAAAAAGCTTTGGCTTGATGATACTTTTTATCTAAACTACCTTGCCAATTAAATGCTGCAGAGAGAGTATAAGAAAGACAGCCTGTTAAAACAGGAATAGCTAAAAACCCTGTACCGATAACACCTAAGGCAAATAGCAAATAAGCAAATCTTCCAGCAAGAGGTTCTAATGCTTTAGCAGCTTGTTCGACTGTATCTATTTGATGAATACCGGCGTTAAATAAAGTTGCTCCTGTAGTTAAAATAATAAAATACATAATTAAGTTTGAAAATAACATGCCAATTTGGATGTCGAACTTCACTTCATTAATCATTCGTATATTAACAATAATTTTTTTAATTTGATGTTTTCTGTCCTCGGCCACCATAGTTGCTTGCCAAAAAAACAAATAAGGAGAGATTGTGGTACCTAAAATAGCAACCAAGATACTAATAAATTCTTTGTTTAAATGAATTGTTGGAATAAAGGTAGATTTCAGTACTTCAAATAAGTTAGGTTTAACTAAAAAAGGAATAACTAGATAAAGCAGCAGTGATAAACATAAATATTTTAAAACAGCAGCAATTTTTTGATAAGACAAAAAAACAATTGCCACCGTTAAAATAAGTGTAAATAAAATAGAAAAAATATATGCAGGAACTCTCGGAAAAAGTAAATGCGTCACAGCGCCCATGCCAGCAATATCAGCTCCAATATTTAAAATAATTGCCGGAATACAAAAAAATAAAACAAAGTATAAAATGGCCCGTGAGTAATGTTTTTTTATATTACTTACTAACCCTTCGCCCGTAATAACACCAATACGTGCGCACATTTCTTGAATTGCAACCATTAAAGGAAAGGTAATTAGAGCAGTCCAAAGGGTTGCAAAACCAAATTGAGCGCCAGCTTGTGAATAGGTAGCAATACCCGATGGATCATCATCGCTGGCGCCTGTAATAAGTCCAGACCCCGACCGACTTAAAAAGCCAAAAGACAATTTTTTAACTTTTTTATTCTGCATGAGAAAATTAGCTTCTTAGTGCATCTAGCTTTAATGACTGTTTAACTTTTCTAAATTCCTGCCAAGGATCAGACGTTAATTCTTTTAAACGTTTAGGCAATGTACGAATGGTATAAAAGGTATCATTAAAGTTATTTGTTAGCTCATCCCAATCAAGCGGTGTCGCTACTGGTGCATGTAACCGTGCGCGTGTTGAATAAGCACTAATAGCTGTCGCACTGCGCTGATTGCGCAAATAATCAATAAATATTTTTCCTCTGCGCTTGGCTTTTGTCATTTTACTAACATAAGCCTCTGGCCTTAATTTTTCTAAAAATTGCACAAAAACTTCAGTAAATTGCTTTACATCTTCCCAATCATATTCCGGCAAAATCGGTACAACAACATGCAATCCTTTACCACCCGTTGTTTTAACAAAGCAGGCTAATTTAACTTCTGCTAAATATTTTTTTATTTCCCAAGCGGCTTGCACTACCTCTTTCCAAAGTACGTCTGGGGCCGGATCAAGATCAATGGTAATAGTATCTGGGTATTCAAGACTTTCAATTTGACTTCCCCAAGGATGAATTTCTAAAACACCCATTTGAATTAAACTTAATAAACCTTGCTGATCCTTAAGATAGAGATACTGTTCCGTTTCAGTTTTTCCTTCAACAGCTAAAGAATAAAGTGCTGGCGAGTTATTGGCATACAAATGCTTTTGGTAAAAGCACTTTGAATAATTTTTAGGACACCTTACTAAAGTGAGTAAGCGATTTTCTATATAAGGCAAAATATGCTCACTTATCTCCTCATAATAATTAAATAGTTCTCCTTTAGTAATCTTGTCTTCGGAGTAAATAATCTTATCAGCATGAGTTAAAACAACTGGATTTTGCTTTTTTTTAGTTTTCTTTGCATGATTAGTTGTTGATTGATTAACTTCTTTAATAGGCACTTCAATTTCCTTACCGACTGAACATGCATCTTTATCATAACGCAAGCCTTGAAAACTAGGATGACGTAGGCGCTCATCCTTAGTCCACTCAGTAAATTCAACTTCGGCAACTAAAATTGGTTTTACCCATAGTGCTTTCGAAGCAACGGGAGGCCGTGAGTTAAAGGGATTTTTTGTTGTACGATTTTTCTCTAACTCAGAAAAAACGGATTTTAATGATGCCTGTGTAAAACCTGTGCCTACATTACCACAATAATGTAATTGGCCTTGTTTGTCATAAAACCCCACTAGTAAGGAACCAAAATAGTGACGTTCACCTTTAGGTAGAGTATAACCGCCAATAACAAATTCTTGCCGCTTAACACATTTAACTTTAACCCAATCTTCTGTCCGTTTCTCCAAATAAGGCGAGTTAACTTTTTTTGAAATAATCCCCTCTAAAGCTAAGGCACATGATTGTCTTAATACCGCTTCACCTTGATCAATAATGTGTTCGCTAAAACGCAGAATTTGCTTATTACTCGATTCTAGAACTTTAGCTAGTGTTGTTTTTCTTTCTAATAGAGGCTTTTCTCTTAGGTCTAATTTCTCAACATAGAGCAAATCAAAGATATAGTAAATAAATGGTGTTTGCTTGTTAGCCTTAACTGAATTTTGTAAAAGTTGAAAATTAGATTTATGTTGCTCATCAAGTACTACAATTTCGCCATCAAAAATTGCTCGTTTTACAGGCAATTTCTTAAGCTCAGCAACGATATTAGAAAAGTTGCCTGTCCAATCCTTATTATTACGCGACATAAGTCGAATTGTGTTGCCATCTTTAAATGCTATAATGCGATATCCATCAAATTTAATTTCATGAAGCCAATCAGGGCCTTCTGGTATGTCATCGACTAACGTCGCAAGCTCAGGTGAAATTATCTCTGGGAAACTTGATTTTGCTTTGTTTTCTGATAATGCAGAAGCTAGTTGTTTAGCAATTTCTGATTTTCTAATTTTTGGAGCCTTCTTTAAGCCTTTTTTATCCCAACTGTAAGTATAGTTCTCAGTAATTTCTTCTAAAGTCTGATCAGTTAAAACACTATTTGGCTCGGCCTCGGTAATATCATATTCAGCTAATGGTTTTGCCTCTTTATCTTTAAATTTAATTAAAAACCAAACTTTTTTATCTCGATTAGATTTAATTAAATCCCAACGGCCTTTTAACTTCTCAGCATTTAATTCAAAGCGCAAATGTCCTTTTTCATAGGCGGCTTTTGGGTTATCATCTAAGGAGCGCCATTTGCCTTTATCCCAAAGCATCACTGTTCCACCGCCATATTCGCCTTCAGGAATAATGCCTTCAAAGGAGCCATATTCAACAGGATGATCTTCAACCTGCATCGCTAATCTTTTTACGGTAGGATCGAGAGAAGGTCCTTTAGGTACAGCCCAACTTTTAAGCACACCTTCTAATTCCAAGCGAAAATCATAGTGAAGGTGGCTAGCTGCATGCTTTTGAATAATAAACAAATTTTTATGAGTGTGCTGGACTTTACCTTTAGGCTCTGTTGTCTTATTGAAATCCCGCTTTTCATGATAAGTTTTCAAACTCATAAGCGTATCCTTATGTTTACTGGAGCTCTATTGGGCAGAAAAGAGTAAATAATCTTACTTTATGATAGGGGTTTTATATTAATAATGCACTATAAGCCAAATTCTACTTAAGTAAAATCATAATTTGATAAGAGGTAGAATGTAAAATTTAAGCTCTCCCTCCTGATAGCAAGGGTAGGTTGGGCTAAGTATAGCGCAGCCCAACAGTTTCAGTCATAAGGTGTATAGCCTATTCATCATTTGTTGGGCTGCACTTCGTTTAGCCCAACCTACCCTTTGCTTAAGATATGCTCAGCTTTTTGCAAGCATTACGACACAGTTTTCTAGAAATAATGGATTCCCGCCACGCGGGAATGACAGGAATGTTGCAGGAGTAAAAGAAGGGTGGCGAGAAAAACAGAAAAGAGGCAAAAATGACAGAAAAAATCAAAAATAACAAATTATTTAGATAACAGTGTTTTTAAAAATTGTCCAGTATAAGAGCTCTTACATTCAGCAACCATCTCTGGTGTTCCTGTTGCTATAATTTGTCCGCCTTTACTACCACCTTCAGGTCCTAAGTCAATAATCCAATCTGCCGTTTTAATAACATCTAAATTATGTTCAATGATGATAATAGTATTTCCGTGCTCTCGCAGTCGAAATAGAACTGCTAATAGCTGCTTTGTATCATGAAAATGTAAACCTGTAGTAGGTTCATCAAGTATATAAAGCGTCTTACCGGTATCACGCTTAGACAATTCACGAGCAAGCTTAATTCGTTGCGCTTCACCGCCTGATAAGGTTGTTGCACTCTGGCCAATATGGATATAAGACAAGCCTACATCAATTAAAGTTTGGCATTTCCGTGCTATGACAGGAATTGCGTCAAAAAACTCTCTTGCTTCCTCAACAGTCATTTCCAATACTTCATGAATATTCTTGCCTTTATATTCAATTTCTAGCGTTTCACGGTTATACCGTTTTCCTTTACAAACATCACAAGCCACATAAATATCCGGCAGGAAATGCATTTCAACTTTAATTAATCCATCACCTTGACAGGCCTCGCAGCGCCCACCTCTAACATTAAAGCTAAAACGGCCAGGTTGATAGCCTCGCGCACGCGCTTCCGGTGTATTTGAGAATAATTCACGAATAGGCGTAAATACGCCTGTATAGGTAGCAGGATTAGAACGCGGAGTGCGGCCGATAGGACTTTGATCTATATCAATGACTTTGTCACATAACTCTAATCCTTGAATATTCTCTATAGTACCATTGCATAATAAATTAGCTCGGTTAAGTTTATTCGCTGCAATGGGATATAAAGTATCATTGATTAAACTTGATTTACCTGAGCCAGAGACGCCGGTAACACAGGTTACCAAACCAAGCGGAATACTTACCTTAACATTAGTTAAATTATTGCACTTAACACCTGATAAATGCAGCATATGCGACTCATCTACGGCTCTTCTTTTATCAGGAATAGCAATGCATTCAATGCCAGATAAATATTTTCCAGTTAATGAAGCTGAATTATTAATGATTTCAGCCGGGCTTCCAGATGCAACAATTTCGCCGCCATGCACACCTGCCCCTGGTCCTACATCAAGGACATAATCAGCGGCACGGATTGCATCTTCATCATGTTCTACAACAATAATTGTATTGCCTAGATTACGTAGATGCATTAGTGTTTTTAGCAGTCTATCATTGTCTCGTTGATGTAATCCGATAGATGGCTCATCTAATATGTACATCACACCCACTAATCCTGAGCCTATTTGGCTAGCTAGACGAATACGTTGTGCTTCTCCGCCAGATAGGGTTTCAGCACTACGAGAAAGCGATAGATAATCAAGACCCACGTTAACTAAAAACCCAAGGCGCTCAACAATTTCTTTATTAATTTTATCTGCAATTTCACCACGATAACCAGTTAGATGTAGATTCTTAAAAAAGTCATATGCTTTATCAATAGAGTAAGCGCAAAGCTCAGGTAAATTTTTATTATCAACAAAAACGTGTCTTGCTTCTTCGCGCAAACGAGCACCAAAACAAACTGGACAGGGTTGCGAAGAAAGGTATTTCGCTAACTCTTCTCGTGTTGCTAATGATTCTGACTCATGGTAGCGACGTTGCATATTAGGAATAATTCCTTCAAAGGCATGACGTCTGAGAAAGTAACCACCACGCGGTCGTTGATAACGAAACTCGATTTCTTCTTTACCACTGCCATGCAAGACAACATTTCTTATTTTTTCTGGTAAATCACAAAAAGCTGTTTCAAGATCAAAGCGATAATGATGGGCTAATGATTCCAATAAAGAATAATAATAGGTCGTTTTTCTATCCCAACCCCGAACAGCGCCAGAAGCTAAACTCGCTGTTTCATCATGTATTACACGATTGGGGTCAAAGAATTGCTTAACGCCTAATCCATCACAGGTAGAGCAAGCACCTAAAGGATTATTAAAGGAAAATAATCTTGGCTCTAATTCACTGAGACTGTAACCACATTCAGAGCAGGCAAATTTTGATGAAAAAGTAAGATCAGCAAAGCTATCATCTAAGGAAACAACCAGTGCTATTCCTTCAGCTAAATTAAGCGCATTTTCAAAAGACTCGCTAAGACGTTGTTTAATATCATCACGAATTTTAAAACGATCAACAACAACTTCAATAGTATGTTTCTGTCGTAAAGACAGCTTAGGTGGATCATCTAATTCATAAATCTCGCCGTCGATCCTTGCTCGAATATAACCCTGTGCTTGTAATTGTTGTAATAACTGTAAATGCTCGCCTTTTCGCTCACGAACCACGGGCGCTAAAATCATCGCTTTACAGTCTGGCGGTAATGCTAAGACCTGATCAACCATTTGACTTACTGTTTGAGCATGTAAGCTAAGTTGGTGGATAGGACAACGCGGTTCACCTACCCGTGCAAACAGCAAACGTAGATAATCATAAATCTCTGTAATGGTACCTACTGTTGAGCGCGGATTATGAGAAGTTGCTTTTTGTTCAATAGAGATAGCTGGGGACAAACCCTCAATAGCATCTACATCAGGCTTTTCCATAACTGATAGAAATTGACGCGCATAAGCAGATAACGACTCAACATACCGCCGTTGTCCTTCTGCATATAAAGTATCAAAGGCAAGGGATGATTTACCTGAACCCGATAAACCTGTAATGACTGTTAATTGATTGCGCGGGATTTTAACATCAATATTCTTTAAATTATGTGTTCTTGCGCCGCGAATACTTATTGACTGCATAAGACTAGCCATCTTGCTATAAAAAATTACAAATTATACCTGTTACCAAATATTTTGCGAGTTTATATCTTCATTTATCCAATAAGGATAAATATTAAACACATTAAATTGCTATACTATGTACGTTTGGCAGCATAAATTATTTAAGATAGGGAAATTTCAATGTTTAGGTATGTCTATAGATTCATTTTAATCATTACACTTTTACCAACTACATCCTTTGCTGATAATAACCGAGTTTTAGCCTGGACAAAACAAACGCTTTTAAAAACATTATCACTCAACTATCAAACCATTGACAACCAGTTAAATTCAGTAAAATCACATTATACGCCTGAGGCTTGGCAAAATTTAAAGAGTTTTCTTGGCGATAAGATAAGTACTGTTAGAGACAATCAACTTATCCTACATCCTACTGCAGTTAATAAAAAACAATTTATTGCTCAACAGGGTTTTGAAAATATTATTTATTGGCGAGTAAACCAAGGTTTTAATATTCCTGAATTAAAAACAACCATTTATTTTTCTGTTGTTGTCATTCCTGCTAAGAATCCGCCTTATTTAATTCAAAGTTTAGATGTTACAAAACTACCTTTTTAAATTTATCCACAAAACCTGTGGATAAATCTGTGTATTGCTACCTGGAAAACTATGGATACGCGTTTAAAGATGATATAATTCTAGTCTGCTTAGCTTTTAACCATCATTATGCGAATCTTTATTAATTTAATACTTATTCTCTTTATTTTAGCAACGGTTAATGTTGGCTATACTGCTGAGCCCAAGCTTAAAGAAATTGAACAAACTATTAGTGATTCTGTTATCACTACAAAAATCACTGCTAAATTTACTAAAGATAAAGATTTAAATCCGCTTAAAATTTTTGTATCAACAACAAACGGCGTTGTAACCTTAAAAGGTTATGTTAAAAATAATGATGCTTTTATTAAAGCACTAAGATTAGTTAACACAACCAAAGGCGTAAAATCTATTGATGTAGAAGACTTAATAGTTAAACAGGTTAATACTGCTTTAACCGATACTTATATTACCGCCAAAGTTGAAGCAGCCGTTCTTAAAGCTAAAGTGTTGGATGATGATTCTATTCCATTAGTAGGCATTAATGCTACCACTGCCAATGGTGTAGTTACCCTAAGTGGGCAAGTAAAAAATAGAAAATCTATCGTCGCAATTCTTAAACGAGCTACCGAAGTTCGTGGCGTTAAGAAAGTTATTTCCCATTTAGAAGTAAATAAAAAAGAACCGTCTTAACTTTTAATCATTAACAAAAGGATATTGTTTCATGACTATTTTAACGCGCTTTAAATTTTTTCTTTGGTACTTTGGGCATTTTCAAGTACCTTTAATTGGTTATTTAAAGCCTAAGATTATTGACATCAATGATAAAAATCTAGTTATTAAATTACCGTTAAGGCGACGTAGTAAAAATCATTTAAATTCAATGTATTTTGGCGCTCTTGCAGTTGGCGCTGATTTAGCAGGTGGATTATATGGCTTTTACTATGCTAATCAAATGAAGAAGAAAATATCGTTAGTTTTTAAGTCTTTTCAAGCTCAATTTATCAAACGACCTGAATCAGCTGTTTATTTTGTTTGCCAAATGGGCGATAGCGTCAAAGAAATGGTTCTAGAGTCGGAACAAACTAAGGAACGAATTAATAAATTTATCGAAGTCCAAGCCTATACTCATTATTCTAAAGCTGCTGAATTAGTAGCAACTTTTAAACTTGAATTATCAATAAAAGTGCTTACAACGTAAGCCTGTTTCAATATTTTAGCTATATGATAAAGCAAAACATGTTCCCTTCATCGTTTAAGTTCATTTTTATCTTCTTAGTAATACTTACTTATACTTTACTTTTTTATTTTCTATTTAAATTAGATTTACGGCTGGATTTTGTCTCTTTTTATGCTTCAGCTATTGCTTATAATAACCATTCTGATCCCTATGCTGCCTTAAGTGCCACCTTTTTATCTACCAATGAGAAACTACCCATTAATTTAAACCCCCCTTTTTTTATAGAATTTGTTAGGCCATTAGCACTCCTTAACTATAGAGAGGCTGTTATAGTTTGGTCGGTAAGCTTATTTATATTAGGACTCATAGGCGCCTATTTTTCCTTTAAGTTAGCGCTTAGGCCGAGTGTGTTTCAAAAGCATTGGTTTTATTGGTTAATTGTTTATCTTGCTTTTTACCCAACTATAATGAGTGCTAATCTTGCACAAATAGGCAGCTTACTATTATTTTTTATTATGATTGGCTATTTTTTTTATCTTAAAAAAAATGACTTTTATGCTGGTATTTTATGGGGAATTATTATCTCACTTAAACTATTTCCTGCCTTATTATTTATTTTTGCTTGGAAAGAAAGGCGCTATCAGGTTTTAATCATCATGATTATAACGTGCCTTGTTGCACATCTAATTCCTATTTTTACCTATGGAAGCCACATCTATCACCTTTATTTTTCTGTGTTACGACGTGTACTTTGGTATGGCGATTCATGGAATGCTTCCATCTACGGTTTTTTATTTCGGCTTATGACAAATCCTTATAGCAGGAAGCCCAGTTTATGGTTAGTTAATTTAAGTTATTATCTTATCTTTATTTGGGGCTTAAGTTGGTATATTAGGAAGCTTAATTATCTAGAATTAAATAATCACCGCTTATTTTGTTTAACTTTAGTTATAATGCTATTTTTAAGTCCTTTAGGATGGCTTTATTATTTTCCACTTTTAGTAATGCCGCTTGTTCATTTATATGAATCGATTAGCCAGCAAAAATCTACTAATATGATTAATAGGAATTTATGGATAATTAGTTTTCTTTTTGTTAATTTTCCTATAGGTTATCTACCCGCTCACCAAATGCCATCTTTTATTTTCTATAAATTAACCCTTTTTTCTATTTATTTTTATGGCTTATTCATCATGGTCTATCTTTTGAGCCAACCTAAAATTAGACATGAAGCGCCTAATTTAGAGCTAAATTCTATAAAAAAGAATTATTTACAATTTCCTGCTATGCTTATCTTATCCTTTGGATTATTTATTCCACTGCTAGTTTTTGTTGCACACTTAGCTTAAATATGCTTCTTAAGAGAAAATTTTGAGCTAAAAAATAAATGGCCTTTTAAAAAGACCTTGATTTGACAAGAATAAATCTTAAGATTAACGTTAATAAATTGAGTAAGGGAATTGTTTAAAGCAGCTATGATTGATTTAACAATTTATACCCAGCCTGATGATGAAACATGCGGTCCTACAAGCTTACATGCGATTTATAGTTATTATCATTTAAATCTCCCCTTAGAGCAGATAATTAGTACCGTTGAACGTTCAATTTCAGGAGGCACCTTAGCATCCATGCTAGGGAAGCATGCTCTATTACAAGGGTTTAGTACAATTTTATACGTTAATAACCTTAATGTTTTTGACCCAACTTGGTTTGAAAATGATGGAATTGGCTGCCCTGAGCTATTGACTCGGAAGCTTAAAACCCAAATGAAATACAAAAGAACAAAGCGCTTTCTACAAGCCAGTCATTCCTATTTAGATTATATCGCTTTAGGAGGCGAAATACGCTTTAAAACATTAAGTATTCAACTTTTAAAAGAATATTTTAACCAACAAATTCCCATCTTAACGGGTTTAAGCGCAACTTATTTATATCGCAGTGCGCGAGAAATTTATAACAAAGCTGGTCAAGGCCTCTATGATGATATTCGGGGTACACCTGCTGGCCACTTTGTTGTTCTATGCGGCTATGATGAATCACAAAAATTAATTATCGTCGCTGATCCGCATCGGGAGAACCCACTGTCACAAGATAACTACTATAAAGTAAATAGTAATCGATTAATTAATGCCATCATGCTAGGTGTTCTTACCTACGATGCTAACTTACTTATCATTCAACCTAAGGGGGCGCTAGATGCAAACTATAGTCGTAACTGATGAACCTCCCAGTTGGGAATTTTTGAGCCACTTGGCACCAATTGTTCATGCAAGAGATTACTTATCTAAAGAAGAATATACTCAAAGTAAAGCTGTACGTGTCATTAATCTTTGCCAATCTTATCACCATCAAAGTATTGGATATTATGTTTCACTCTTAGCACATGCACGTGATCATAAAGCAATTCCATCTGTAGACAGTATTCAAGATGTATTAAGCACTAGTCTATCTAAGTTAATTTCTCAAGAAATTGATGATGAAATAGAACATAGCTTACATGATATCAGAACCGATGAGTTTGTGTTTAGCCTTTATTTTGGGCAAAACATGGCTAAACGCCATGCCTTACTTGCTAAAAAGTTACACGGTCTTTTTCCTCTTCCTTTGCTTCGTTTTACCCTTGAGCGAAAGAAACAATGGCGAATTAAACATTTACAAGCATTATCAATAGCAGATGTACCTGCCCATCACATGGAGTTCTTGGAGGAAGCGGCAAAGAGTTATTTATCTAAAAAACGCTTCCACCAATGGCGTAAGAAACAACGCTACCATGATTTAGCCATTTTAATTGATCCTACAGAACATAATGCCCCATCAAATAAGAAAGCATTAGAATTCTTTGCGCATACGGGGGAAGAGATGGGCCTTAATGTTGATTTTATAGAGAAAAGCGATAGTAAATCGATTGCTGAATATGATGCATTATTTATTCGGGCAACAACGGCAGTCAACCATTATACTTATCGCATGGCGCGATATGCTCATCAGCAAAATATGGTTGTTATTGATGATCCACAATCAATTGTTAAATGCAGTAATAAAGTGTATTTAGCTGAATTAATGCGTAGCCATCAAATTTTAACACCCGAAACGCTCTTTTTAAGTAAGTATGATAAAGATGTTCCTAAAATTGATTTCCCTTGTGTGTTAAAAAAACCTGACGGTGCTTTTTCACACGGCGTCATTAAAATTGAGGATAATAAATCGTTGCAAAAATCCCTGTCACAATTTTTTAAAACTTCCGATTTGGTATTGATTCAACCCTTTATTCCAACCGATTTTGATTGGCGTATTGGTATTTTAGATAATAAGCCTATTTTTGCTTGCCGATATTATATGGCTAAAAATCATTGGCAAATTTACAATTGGGATGCAACAAAAGATACTAGAGAAGGTGAAGTTGAATCTGTTCCTATTCATGAAGTACCTGAAGCAGTCATTAGAACTGCTTTAAAAGTTACTCGTTTAATTGGTGACGGGTTATATGGTGTTGATATGAAGAGTTACGGTGATAAACATTATGTGATTGAAGTTAATGATAATCCTAATATTGACTATGGCTTAGAAGATCAAATATTAGGTGAGAATCTCTATCAGCAAATCATGAATGTCTTTCTCCAACGCATTCGCAGGAAGCATGGTTATGTCTAATTACTCTCTTTTTTCTGTAGTTGGTCTTGAAATTGAATACATGTTAGTTGACAAAGCGTCACTAAATATCGTACCTAAAAGCGATCTTATTCTGCAGGAACTTGCTGGAGAGATAGTCAATGAAACGAGCTTAGGTGACATTGCTATTAGTAATGAGTTAGTCTTACATGTTCTTGAGCTAAAAAATAGTAAACCACGTCCATTTTCAGAACCTCTAAGCGATTATTTTCAAAAGACAATTGAAAATTTGAATGAAATATTAGCTAAGCATCAATTACAATTATTACCTACAGGCGCTCACCCATGGATGGATCCTTTTAAAGAGACGAAACGTTGGCCTCATGGTAATAGAGAAATTTATCAACAATTTGATAATATTTTTAACTGTGAAGGCCATGGCTGGTCAAATTTACAAAGTATGCATATTAATTTGCCCTTCGCTAATGATACTGAGTTTAATCAACTACATAATGCTATTCGATTGCTCTTACCTTTATTACCCGCGCTTGCAGCAAGCACACCATTTCTTGAAGGACAATCTACTGGTATACAAGATACACGTTTAGATTTTTATGGCAGTAATCAGCGTAAAGTCCCCTCTATAAGTGGTAGCATAATTCCTGAATTTATAAATTCAGAAGAAGAATATCAGCAGAAAATCCTAACGCCCATGTATAGGGACATTCATCCTTACGATCCAGAAAGAATTTTACAATATGAGTGGCTAAACTCACGGGCAGCAATTCCGAAATTTAACTATAAAGCGATCGAAATTCGTATTTTAGATACCCAAGAATGTATCAAAGCGGATATCGCTATTGCAAAGGCAATTTTTTATATTCTTAAAAACTGGATTGAAAAATCAAGTTATTTTTTAGAAAATCCCTATCCTACCCACTGTTTAAGAGCGCTCTTTGACCAAACTAAAGTGAATGGATTAGCAGTAACAATCGATGATAAAGAATTATTAAAGCAATGGCAGTTAAAACGTCCTGGCAAAGATTGTAGAGAAATATGGTCACAGCTCATTGAACAAGTAAGTAGCCAATTAGATAACGTAGATCAACGTGCCTTAGAATATATTTTAAGTCAAGGTAACTTAAGTGAGCGTTTATTAAAAGCTAGCGGCCTAAACGTTGATAAAAATAGTTTATTAAGTATTTATCGCCAGCTTGGCCATTGTTTGTTAACTAATCAACAATTTAATCCAACGTGAAACCAATAAAAGTTATTTTAAGCTGTGAGCATGCAGTTAATACCATACCGCCAGCGTATGAACATTATTTTAAAGATTATCAACAACTATTAGATACCCATAGGGGCCTTGATATTGGCGCTTTAGCTATAGCTAAGCACTTAAGTAAAACATTTAATTACCCTTTAGTTTGCGCTACAGTTAGTCGTTTATTGATTGACTGCAATCGTAGTCTTAAACATAAAGCCTGTTTTTCTGAGGTTTCACAACAATTTTCTGCACAAAAAAAAGAGTATTTAATACAGAATTATTATCTACCTTTTCGGCAATTGACTGAGCAGCTCATTCAGGAAGCTATCTGTAAAGGGTATCAAGTCTGGCATTTATCTATCCATAGCTTTACTTCGAGTTTGAATGGTACTAGTAGAACAACAGATATTGGGCTTCTTTATGATCCTAAACGATCTACAGAGCAAAAACTTGCTCGTTTGTGGCAAAAAGTATTAAAGCAGCATAATCAACATTTACGAGTGCGACTAAACTATCCTTATCGTGGTACTAGTGATGGCTTTACAACAAGTTTAAGGAAAAAATATACAGCAAACGATTATTTAGGCGTTGAGTTAGAATGCAAACAAAGTTTAACTGAAAAACCAGATTCCTTAGCAGCGCTTAATACAAACTTAGCTGAGTCTTTAACATTATTATTTAAGCAGTTAAAGACACTAGATGCGCATATAAAATTTAATTATTGAAACTATCTTCACCAATCTTGCTGTAATTTTATTTTTTTAAACCCATGGCTCGTAAGATTGTTCTTGTTAATTCACGAAAAACCTGACGTACAATCTGTCGAAACAAACTGCTTTTACCGAGAGTTGTCATAATAGACGGCGAATCTTTTCCCTGATTATTTTTACTTAATTTGCCAGTTTCTGAGTTTTGCTTAGTAGCTAATATTTCTGCCGCTGAATTTTCAGTCTTCGCTTCATTATAATAGGCGAATAACTCAGATTTAATAATAATAGAATTAGCCTCTTGAACGGTCAAAGGACCCATACGTGATTCAGGCGGACGAATCATACAGTGCACAACTGGCGTTGGTTGGCCACGGTTATCAAGTGCTGTTACTAATGCCTCTCCTGTACCTAGTGAGGTTAATAAATTTTCAATATTATAGTATTCAGAAGGTGGAAAATTCTGCGCTATTAATTTTATTGCTTGTCTATCTTTCGCTGTAAATGCACGTAAAGCATGTTCGATTTTTAAACCGAGCTGACTAAGTATACTGGCAGGAATATCATTAGGTGTTTGCGTACAAAAGATAACACCTACCCCTTTAGAGCGAATTAACTTTACTGTGGTATCTAGCAGCTTTAATAATGTTTGATTAGCTTGGCTAAAAATTAAATGGGCCTCATCAATAAATAGAACTAATTTTGGCTTAATCGGGTCACCTATTTCAGGCAATTTTTGATAGACATCCGTTAAGAGTTTAATCATAAACGTTGAAAATAGCTTGGGATTTTCTTGCATGGTCATTAAACGTAGGATAGAGATAACACCTTCTCTTTCAGCATTAACACGCAGTAAATCCTCTATTTTAAAAGCGGGTTTAGAAAAAAACGCCTCAATACCTTGTGCTTCTAAATTAATAATTTTACGTAAAATAATATTAATTGATGAACTAGCAATGTTGCCAAATTGGGCCTTAAAGTCAGCTTTTCCCTCTTCTGTTTGAATAAAATTTAAAACAGCTTTGAAATCATCTAACGTATTGAGCGGTAAATTGTTTACTTTTGCATATTCAAAAATAACGGTAATAATACTGGCTTGTGTTTCATTAAGTTCTAAAAGACGCGCGAATAGAAGCGCTCCAAAATCAGTTAATGTTGTACGTAGAAAAACGCCTGAAAGCTTCTCACTTAGGGTAAATAATTCAATAGGATAAGCTCTTGGCGTAAAGGGCAGATTTAATAACTGGCTACGACTTTCTAGAAAATCACTCCTTTGGGCAGGCATAGCTAGCCCCGATATATCGCCTTTAATATCCATTACGAAAGAAGGAACACCCGCTCGTGACAATTGCTCACACAACACTTGCATAGTTTTTGTTTTACCTGTGCCTGTTGCACCAGTAATAAGCCCATGACGATTAAAATTTTTAAAAAGTAAATTGACTGAAGCCTCAGGAACAAGCTCATTATTAATTAAAATATTGCCTAAGTTAAAAGAAGAAGTTTGCTCAACTTGATAAGACGCTGTTAAGGCTGATATTGATAGCTTATTCATTTATTATTTTTAAAGCAATTTACATCAAACTATAATATACTTTTTCTGCTTTAAAAGAAGGGAATTCTTACGCTAAAAGCATAAGCTATTCCTTGCTTTATCATCTAAGTCCGACCAAGGTAAATTCTCGTTGGGAATATTTTTTAATTCATTTAATAAAAAGGAACTAAAAGAGTGACGACGATACCCAGACTTAGAGTCATTTAAGAATTCATAAATAATTTCAATAGCGTCAGCACTATTGGCAACTGCCTGCACTTTATCATTTACCTCAAGTGCTCTTTGTTGACCATTTTCGTTATAGGACCATCGACTAAAAAAGCCATTAGAGCGAATATCTTTATCATCATTAAAATACCATTCTTGGTATTTAATAACTGCTCTAATAACAGCTTCTTTTATTGCAGATAATATTGATTCATCAACTAGCGTTTCATCTAGAGGTGCATCTAATTTATGCAACTCTTCTTTAGATTCAGTACCTTGAGATAAATTTATTGCGTATTGAATTTGTTCTTCTTCTGTTAGTGTCTCTATAGCTTCTTCCTGACGAGATAGATCCACAGTTACTGGTAGTTCATGCCTGGCTGAAATATTAGGAAGCGCTTGCTCAGGAAAGGTTCCTTCATAATCAGGATTTGCAAAAACATTTGATTCTAAAGACCACTCATCTATAGGTTCAAATTCTTCCATTTTATCTTCATTGCTTTTATTTACTGGTTGCTCAACCTCTTTGGGCAATATAATAGGTAAGGGATAAATTAATGGTGTAACGGGCAAATGAAAATCTTGTAATAAAGATGCTCTTTCTGCTGAAACAAGATCAAGCAAATAATGAAGCTTGCTTACATATAAGTGTTGTCTAATTTCACTATCTTTATTATTTGGGTTAAGCCCTGTTTCTCTATCAAATGCAGTCTGAGCAGCAATGTATTTAAGCGATTGATAAAGATCACTTGTTTCATCCGTAATAGTTTCTAAAGTGGCTAAATAGCTGGAAGGATTTGCAAATAATTCAGGAGCTAGTACTTCAAAAAGTCTAGAGCCACAGTAATCATAGAAGATTTCTTCTTTCTTATTTAAATCTTTTAGCTTTTTATTTAATCTAGGTAGTTCACTAATTAAACTAACTTGACTAACCAAAGAACGTCGCCGAAAGGCTTTTTGCCAACTTTCTAGTCTCGTTGGCTGCATCTCAGGTGTAGGCGGTAATTCCGAAAGTAAAGGGAGTGGTATAGGCTTAGGAGTAGCAATACCTATAAAAGGATTGTCTTTTAAGCTTCCAGGAGGGATAAGGACAAATTGACTATCAGTCATTAATTTGCTCATCTCAAATTGCCCTTGAGAATAAGAGGATTTATGCCAATTCGCCTTATAGAGTGTCCCTTCATGTAAATAAAAACCGTGATTTGTTGCTGTTAATGAATAATCTTCCATTTCTAGAGAATTAGGCGATACCTTAATCTTTAACTCAGCATTGGTTATCCAATATCCATCATTAACAGTTACCCATTCTGAGTACATGTTGTATTCCGTAGCAATTTCTGCCCGACATGAACCACTTTTTTGAATATTAAGACGCAACCAAAGTTTTTGTTCTTCACACCAAAAAGGACCTAAATACATAGAAAAAGCCTAAATCAACAACTTACGTCTATCATACCATATTTTCTAAAATAATTAAACAAAAAGGCTATTTATAATACAAATTGAGAATCGCTGTATTACTGACAATTAGGACATAAACCATAAATGTTTAAGGCATGATCCGTCATTTTAAATTGGGCTTGCTTAGCAATTAATTGCTGCCGTTGTTCAATGACTTCATCAATAAACTCTTCAACCTTACCACATTTAACACAGACGAGATGATCATGATGTTCGCCTTGAGATAATTCAAAAACCGAATAACCACCTTCAAAATTATGACGAGAGACTAAACCGGCTGCTTCAAATTGAGTTAAGACACGATAGACCGTTGCCAACCCTACATCCTCTCCCATATCTAATAATTTTTTATAAACAGCCTCAGCGCTGAGATGATGATCAGCTGTTTGTTCTAAAATTTGTAGCACTTTTAATCTTGGTATAGTAATTTTTAAACCGGCGTCTTTTAATTGCTGACTTTCTTCCACAAGTACTCCTAAAACAGTTATGATGCTTAAAGCAGGTGTTTTTTCTAAAGATAGCATGATATTATGGCGAAATTTTTAATAGTGGGCAAAAAAATGAGATTTACACCACATATCTTACTGATTGCTTTAGTATTAACATTAACACATTGTATGTCCTATGACTTTACTAGACGTGTCGTTCAACAAGGAAATTTATTACCTCAAGATAAAGTTGAACGCTTACATGTTGGCATGAGTAAAGAAGATGTAGCTATTTTAATGGGAACAAGCCTTTTAAGCCCTACCTTCAATAATGATCGCTGGGACTATGCTTATACTTGGCAACGTGGTAATGGTACAATGGAAGTTCGTAATATTGTATTGTATTTTAAACACAATCGATTAATTCAGATTGAACATAAGCCTTAAATTAAAATATTAATTTTTCTTAGCTCGTAAGCGACGTTTCTCTTTAGGATCAGTAAGTAAGGGGCGATAAATTTCAATCCGATCGCCTGTTCTTAATGGCGTCGTTCGCTCTACACGTTTTGAGAAAATGCCAATAGGTAATTCATCTATTTCTGGGCAAAGAGTAAATATCGCTGACTCTTTAAGTGCATCTTCTACCGTTGCGCCTTCAGGGAGCTTACAATATAAATGCGTAATTACCTGCTCGCTATCAATATAAATGACTTCAACCTCGACCATATAAAGACTCTGCACGCTCACAAAAAGCATCTACCATTTTATCAGTGACTTGCTCAAATACAGACCCTAACAGGAGTGAAAACATTCTACCTGCAAACTCAAACTCTAAATCAAAACAGATTTGGCAGCCTTCTGGTATTTCATCAAACCGCCAAAAACCCTCTAGATGTTTAAAAGGCCCATCAACTAAACGAATTTCAATCATTTTATTGTGTTGTTGGAGATTTCTGGTGGTAAATGATTTGCTTATACCAGCAGCGCTAATGACTAGGGTAGCTTGAATTTCATCTTCATCGCGGTAATTAACCTTACTTTCAGAGCAATAAGGAAGAAATTCGTGATAACGCTCAACATCATTAACTAAATTAAACATTTGTTCGCAAGAAAAAGGAACAGTTCGTAATTTTTTAACACTTGTCATAGCCAGTTAAGCTCCTTTAAATTGCGTCGATAACCAACTGGCGATATCTATAATTTCTGTAGGACAAATGGCATGCTCCATGGGATACTGCCGCCAGGTGATGCTGTTAAAACCATTGCCTATCAGCCAGTCTTTCGTTTGCTTTGACCAATCCGGCAAAACAATTGGATCATACAGCCCTGAGGCTAAAAAAATAGGTGTATTTTTCGCTAAAATAGGTTTAGATTCAAGAGCAAGCGGCAAATAAGAAGATAAAGCAATGACACCAGCTAGAGGAAAATCACAATGAAGAGCAGTATATAAGGCCATTGCCCCACCTTGTGAAAAACCCGCAAGTGCAATTTGCGAAGCTTCATAACCTGCCTTTATTTGTTGCTCAATAACTTCTTTAATACAATTAAAAGAGTGTAAAATACCGGCTCTATCTTCTCTATCGGTTAAATTTAAGCCAACAATATCATACCAAGCGCGCATAGGCATGCCTGCGTTTAAAGTAACGGGTCGAATAGGCGCATCCAAACAAACATGTTGTAAAGCTAATTCAGCAATAGGATACTCTGCGACTAAGCCTGCCATATCTGAACCATCAGCACCGAGGCCATGCATCCAAATGACACAGCCCGTTGTGGATATAGCATCTTTAGAACTAAAATTACTCACTTAAACTCCAAACAATTATTAACACTATCCTTAATTAACTTGAGCCTTTTATCATCAGCTCATTTTATAAGATTGTTGAACTAAACCGGGTAGTTTAAGCGATTTTGCTTATTAAATCATCTATTGAACTTAATTTAATCATTTAATATTAAGAATTAAATTTCCCAATTTTATCTTATTTATGAATAAGTAAGTTAATTTTTACTCAAAATAAACTATCTGGGTACTTCTAATATCAAATAGAATCATTTATAATTAATTTGTATATTTTTTAATCAAAACTTATTTATTAGGATTGTTAAGGACTTATTTTTATGCACCCCGATGTTCAAGCTTTTAAAAACCGTAATATTGATTTACCAGTATTAAAAGGTTTTACTTGGAATGGCAAAGAGCTTAGTGATGATCATTGGGCGCAACTATATGAGCGGGTTAACGCACGCCAGATTAAAAAATTAAGTAATACTCGCCTTATTCAATTTTTAAGTGAAATTCTGGGCACTGACTATGATACTATTAAAACTAGCTTACAAAGGAGACAGGTAGATAGGGCCTGTAAACAGGTTTTAGCCGTAGAAACCGAGCCCACTCATTCTCGCCGGAAAAGGCCATTTGAAAGAGAATATGAACAAGATAAAGAAAATCAAGATCCTCAACAACAACTTATTATAGACGCTAATAGCTTAACGCCTCAAAAGATACAAAAATTAGAAAAACTTAAGGTAAGAGTAACGCCCCTTACAAGTGCTTCTCCAGTAAAAGGTTATGGAAGAGCAGCTACCGTGCTGACGCCTGGCAAATCGGTTGCCTATCAAGTTTATGCGAAAGAAACTAAAGTAAAAAGTATAGCAGACGAAAATTCTGTATACCAATGCAGGCTCTTTAAGAAAGTAACCCCGATGAAAGATAAGTCGGGACGGGGTCGAGAAAAAATAAGCGACTTAAAAGCCAAAGAAGTTAAGGATAAAATACCAGGTTTAGTCTCTAAGCAAATACAACCTCTAGAATATACAGTTACATTAAAAGATATCCAAAAAACCAGCAAAAAAGGAAGACGTTTCGGTCAAAATGGCTTAGCAGGTGCGTCCTGTCGCGAAGTATTTGAAGCTTATGGAGCAGATACCATAATAAAACCTAAAGGAAGTGATTACCATTGGAACCATATTAGAGGTCTTTGTATTGGCGGCCAACATTCTTCAGAACATTTATTTCCAGCGACAGCTGCTTCTAACTATAGTACCTTACTCATTGTTGAAAATTTCATTATTGATAAACTCAGTGAAGAAAGAGAATTTCCAATTGAGCAAATTAATATCAAAGTAACACCTGTTTATAGTAAAGATTCAGAAGTGCTCATACCTGAAGTAATAAATTTTGAATTAACTTGGGAAGAAATTAACAGTGATCTGGAAATCATTTCAAAAAAAGAAATAATTAATCTTAGTGCACGCTCTAATTTAAAATTGAATCAGAATGCACGTGCAGCCATTGATTTTATGAGGAAAGATAAAGGCATAGAAGAAGAATTAACAAATACTTCAAATAAAATCCTATAGCGATCTCTTAGTCTATTTTTTATAATCAAACAACAAGCAAGCTAATTTCCTTATTATTATGAAATTTATATTAACAATATTTGTTTTAATTACTGTCATTAATCTTTCTTCCTGCGGCCAAAAAGGGCCTCTCTATCTTCCCCCTCCTCCTAATCAACAAAAACCTGTATCCTAACTAGCTTTGGCTGAGAATAATATGCCTCTTCACTTTACTAAAATGCATGGCTTAGGTAATGACTTTATTGTTATTGATGCCATCAGACAAAGAGTTGAGCTAAGTCAGTTAAATATACCGTGCTTAGCAGATCGTCATACTGGTATTGGCTTTGATCAGTGCTTAATCATTGAAGCCAGTCAAGATGATAAAATTGATTTTTTCTATCGAATTTTTAATGCAGATGGACAAGAAGTTGGTCAATGCGGTAATGGCGCTCGTTGCTTAGCGCGCTTTGTAAAATATTATGGGTTAACTACAAAAACAAAAATAAACATTGCTACTAAAACAACTTATATGTCTTTACAAATAAACCCCGATGAGACAGTGACTGTTGATTTCGGCCAGCCTCTTTTTGAACCCAGAAGTATTCCTTTGCAGGCCTTAAAGCAAATGCCTCTTTACTTCTTGCCATTAAAGAATGGTAAAAACCATCAGGTGCATGCTTTAAGTGTAGGGAACCCGCATGCTATCACTGTGGTTAATGATTTAACGCATACGCCAGTTAGAGAATTAGGTAGAGAAATTAGTGAGCATCCCTTGTTTCCAGAGCAAACAAATGCAGGGTTTATGAAAATTATAAATGAAAATCGAATAGCTCTGCGTGTCTATGAACGGGGCTGTGGTGAAACACAAGCTTGTGGCAGTGGTGCAGTTGCAGCAGCTATAGTCGCTCAATTATATCATCATTTAACGAGTCCTATTGAAGTCGTTTTGCCGGGAGGGAATTTACTCGTTGCATGGGCAGGTTTATCAGCTCCAGCTTTTTTAACAGGACCCGCAACCTTTGTTTATGAAGGAAAATTATGCGAATAGTAATTCTTGGCGCAGGCCAAGTGGGCGGCACTTTAGCACGTAATCTAGCCCGCGAAGAAAACGATATTACTCTCATTGATTTAGATGAAAATAAGCTGCGTGATTTAGGTCATCGCCTAGATATTCAGACAGTGCATGGCTCGGGCTCTCATCCAAGTGTTCTCATCGAAGCAGGCATAGAGCAAGCAGATATGCTTATTGCCGTAACCAATAGCGATGAAATTAATATGATGGGCTGTCAGATAGCTTATAGTTTATTTCGTACACCAGTGAAAATAGCTCGTATTCGATCTCAGCATTATTACAATTATCCTGAGCTTTTCCATAAAGATCATGTGCCAGTTGATGTCTGTATTAGTCCTGAAAAACTCATCACCGAGCATATTCGAAATCTTATTGACTACCCTGGTGCAACACAGGTTTTTGAGTTTGGAGATGGTTTGTTATTAATGGTAACGATTAAGCTCTTTTCCGACAGTGCGATGACAAATCAAAATCTCTCTTTATTACAACAAAAACTTACTCATGTTGATTTTCGTATTATCACTATTTTTCGTAACAATATTGCCATTAATCCTAGTCTTGAGACAAAATTACAAGCAGATGATTTAATCTTATTTATTGCTCCACCGCAAGACATTCAACATATTATGATTGTTTTGGGTTGTTATGCGCCTCCCAATCGACGTATTATTATTGCTGGTGGTGGCCATATAGGTTCGCAGCTTGCTCAGACACTAGAGACAAGCTACCGTATTAAGGTGATTGATCATAATATCAATCGTACAATAGATTTAGCCTCGCAATTAAATAGAGGAACAGTTTTACAAGGTGATATTGCCGATTGTGATTTATTGATTAATGAAAACATTGAATTTACCGATGTCTTTTGTGCAGTTACTGATGATGATGAAGCTAATATTATGTCTTGTTTACAGGCTAAGCGCTTAGGCGTGCGTCAAGCCATGGCTCTAGTTAATCGTCATGCTTATGTGGAATTAATTAAAGACAGTGCTATTGATCAAGCCATTTCACCGCAACTTATTACAATAGGCTGTATCTTAGCAAAATTGCGAGGCGGCCATATGGTTAAAGTGCATAGACTACAAGACGGGGAAGCAGAAGCAATTGAACTTGTTACCCATGGCGATCACTATACATCACATGTCGTAGGACGAAGACTAGATGAAATTGAGGTGCCACCAAGCTGCGTGATAGCAGCCATTATTCGTGATAATAAGCCCATTTTAGCGTCGCCTGAATTAACAATTGAGCCAGATGATCACGTTATTTTACTTTTACTTAAAAGACGATATATACGTCAACTTGAAACATTATTTCAGGTTACTTTAACCTTCATGAATTAATCTCTAATAAAAAAGCTCTTAATCAAAAAACCTGCCAAAAAATTATTATCTATAATACTAATTATGTATTGATGTAAAAATAGAGATAAATATCATGGCAAGACTTTATGCTTTGATAGATATGAATAGACCATTTATCAAAAATCCCAACCCTGCTTTTTCTACACGAGAAGAATTACTACAGTATTATAAGGCGGATTTGCAAAATGGAAAAATTAACCTATCACAACAGCTCTATGCTGAGTTTGTAGTAGATGATAGAGAAATAGTACTAAAAAATAATAGGTTAAGTGCAACAGGTGTCTTTGATTGCACGTGTCATAAATTATCCACTATATCCTCCAAGTTGGAAAACATACATGCTATAGATCCTATTCAAGCTACTCACCTTATCCATCAACAACAAAAAAAACCTCAAGATAAACCTTCTTCGCAACTGGAGCCACATTCCTCTTTAAGCAGCGAAAATCCAAACGAAATGAAATTTGCTCACTATTTAGGAATAGATTTTAAAAATTGTTCTGATGCGGATAAACAATTTATTATTGACTTTGTAAAACGTTATCCTAAATTCCTTGATGTTGACGAGGATAAAAAATTTAAATTAATTCGCGATCTTTCAGACTTGTCATCTCCTCAATATGTCTCTTTTTTTAAAATCATGGATTCCAATAGAAACTTGGCATCTCGTTTGAGAACAAAGGTTATCGGCGATAACAATGCTCGAGAACAACAACTGCAAGCATTGTCTGTCTATAAAGAGGAGCGACATCAAGATCGTAATCTAAATCAAGGGCGTGATCTATATCAAGATCCTGAACATAATTTTGCAAAATACTTAGGTATTGATCTTGCTATGGCTAATGCAAAGGATAAAGAGTTTGTTAAATCTTTTGTGACACGTTTTCCAAATTTTTTAGCACTTGAGGAGTTTGACAGATATAATTTCTTACTTAGCCATGCAGCAGAAGATGGTGGTCCCTTTATACTACTTTCATTTAGATATCCTGAACAAATTCAAAATCTTATAGAAAAAATAACAGATAAAAATCCTGCTAAATTAGAAAAAATGAAAGAATTAGGACATTATACACGCGAAATTACTGTTCCACTTCCACAATCTGTGCATATAGGATTTTTTAAGCCCCCATCCAATGGAAAGAGCGAGCAAAACGCGGTATTAGATCAACTATTAGATCAACAATTAGATCTAGAATGTCCAATTACTCTTGAAATCCCCGAGGATCCTGTCGTAATCCAAGGCGATAAAATTCCTCCAATATATGAAAGAGAAGCACTAGAAGCACATATAAAAGCAAATGGCCATCATCCAGTTAATTATGAAAGAAAAATCACTTACCAAGATATACAAAATGCACCACAATGGATTAAAGACCAAATTGCGGCACATCAGCAAAACAAAAAAGACTTGGGCCTTGAAAGTGTTTTAGCTAGGCCTAAGAATTAATGTAAGTTGCAAATATTTCTTTCTTTTTTAACTCTATGCGGACGCATTGTCTTTAATAAGCATGGAAAGTAATAGTAAAAATCCAGTACTTTCATTGACGATGAGGTATATAATGAGCCGGATAAAATAATATTTTACGATATTTAGTATTACCATGCAGATTAAAACCATCTTTCGTTTATTAGGTTTACTTTTAATGATGTTTAGCGTCAGTATGCTAACGCCTTTATTGTTCAATCTTATTTTCCATGAGCATTTCTGGTTTCCATTTATTGCGGCTTTTACATGTACCTTTGCTATGGGCGCCTTTTTTACTTTGTTATTTAGACATGAGAATCATGAATTAAAAATCCGCGATGGCTTTTTAATTGTCGTATTATTTTGGTTTGTATTATGTTTCTTTGCCTCACTTCCTTTCGTTTTTGCACTTAATGGTCATCATCTTACAGATGCAGTTTTTGAATCCGTATCAGGCTTTACAACTACAGGCGCAAGCATTATTACCCATCTAGACGGTTTACCCAATGCCCTTTTATTCTATAGACAACAATTACAATTTTTAGGGGGTATGGGTATTGTAGTTTTAGCAGTGGCTATTTTACCCATGTTAGGTGTTGGTGGTATGCAACTTTATAAAGCAGAAACGCCAGGGCCGCTTAAAGACAGTAAACTTACACCTCGAATCGCACAAACTGCAAAAGCATTATGGTTTATTTACGTCCTTTTAACGTTGCTTTGTATGCTATGTTATTGGGCAGCAGGTATGGATTGGTTTGACGCCTTAGGTGAGAGCTTTGCTACTGTTTCTACAGGTGGATTTTCTATGCATGATGCTAGTTTTGCTTATTACCATAATGAAAAAATTGAGTTAATTGCCTGCTTTTTTATGTTATTAGGGGGCACTAATTTTGCACTACACTTTACTGCATTTAGAAAAAAAACATTATCTCATTATTGGCAGGATGAAGAATTTCGCTCTTATCTAGCCTTTCTGTTATTAGCAACATTAATTGTTACCTTAAGTTTAGTGTTGTATGGTTTTTTTAATGCAAGTCATCATACTTTAATTAAGAGCTTATTTAATATTATCTCGCTTGCGACAACAACAGGTTTTCTCTCTGAACCCTTCGGTTATTGGCCCACTTTTGTGCCTCTACTCATTATTTTACTTGCACTCGTTGGTGGCTGTGCTGCTTCTACAAGTGGCGGAATTAAAGTGATCCGGGTCTTACTTTTATTTAAACAAAGCAAGCGAGAAATGGCTCGTCTAGTGCACCCCAATGCTGTTTATACCATTAAATTTGGCAAGCATGCTTTATCAGAATCTGTCTTACAATCGATGTGGGGGTTTATTTCTGTCTTTATCGCCTTATTTTGGACCTTAGTGCTTCTTTTAATGGCCTTCAATAATGACTTTACAACCGCTTTTTCTTCTGTTATCGCGAGCTTAGCCAATGCCGGAGCCGGTATTGGTGCAATTAGCTCTAACTTCGCTGCTTTAAATTTGCCAAGCAAGTGGGTTTTAATTTTTGCTATGTTAGCAGGCCGATTAGAAATATTTTCCTTGCTTATTCTTTTTTCGCGTCATTTTTGGGAAAAATAATTAGCAAAATTTATTGCAAAATAATTTTAATCTCTTCTACGGTTAGGTTATCTCCAAGCTTCATTCCTAGCGCTTATAGCTACTTTAAATGCAATTTTAATTAATCTCAGCAAATGCCTACAAAGTGCATTAATTATAAACACGAGGGTCATTTTACTAGACAAAAACGAATCACAATAGTATAAAACGAGATTTGTTGTTTTAGTTATACAAAATCTGTCTAATTAATGCATTATTGGCAAGGTTGTCAGCTACTAATTATTAACCTAAGACAGCATTTATGGGAGTTAAATGAATGCCAGCACAAGCACACCTCAATTTAATGTCTGATCTTAAAAAAATAACAACAAATAAATCATTTGATCGTTTTTTCAAATACGTAGGAAAAAAAAATTACACTAAAGCTTTATTAATTCTTTGCCAAAAGTGTAAAAACGAGGACAAAACTCGCCTTCAATTAATTGAAACACTGTTAAACTATAAAGATAAAATCGCAATAGATCTTGATAAAACAGATCAAGTTGGTAAGGCTCCTATCCTTTATGCTGTAGAAAATCGCAATAGTATTTTATTTAATCTATTAAAAAATGCTGGAGTAGATATTAATCAAAAGTTAGCCAGTGGCTATACTATACTTGATGCGCATCGTTATAATATTTCACAAAAAATATTAAATAATCTTGAGTTGACTTTCAAGCAGCAACACACTCGAATTGAAAAATTATTTAATAACTTACCTTCAAAAGATAGCTTTCAAAGAGATCGAGATAATGCTCAATATGACTTACAAAGACTAGAATTCATTTTACAAGCTATTAGCCATATCTTCAACTATCACGATATAGCCGCAGGTAAACGCATTCCAGTCACGTTTACTGCGGATGAACTAGAAGCACGTGTTGTTTTCGATCTTACCTTACAACAAGCAAGAACTCATTTAGAAAGAATTTCTCTGACAATCCGTAACTTATCTGTTGAATTTCGCGAAAAATATAAAAAGCTTTTTGGGCCAGCGCCCTTTACCTGGAATACATTTGAGCTATTAGGCGGTTTAGTACGAATTAAAAATGAAAACCGCTATATCTTATTACCTATGCAGGTATCATTAGACAGTCCTCAACAAAGTTATCCTGATGTATTTTTAAGGCTATATGATGAATGCAGAGACTTAGAAGAAATCGTTGAAGATGCTGTTCCATTCATTATTAGTATGGATCTTCCAATTCTACAGAATTTTTTTGAAAAAATATTGATAAATCGAGCGCAATTACAAAATACACCTATACCACCTATACCACCTATCTCATTAGTTGCTATTAAAGCCTTTACAAGTCATGTCGGGGATACTTTAACACTCCTTAATTTACTTAACTTGTTTAATTATACTGAACATGAAGAGTCTAAATTATACGAAAGAAAACAGTTAAATTATGAGAAAGCATTTATAATTAATCCTTCATCAGAAAAGAGCAAACCATATCTGCAACGCTTTGATTTATCTAAAAAATCTGGCCAGCATGCAGCCTTACGCCGTCTACAAGCGATAGGCGAACTATGTACAGGTAAAAAACTTTCCAGAGAGGTCACCGATTTAGATGATACAATTGACTGGGATGCTTTTGTTACCGTACGAGATGGTCTGTGTCACCCTGAAGAAAGAGATAACCAAAATATAATTAATTTGTTACTGGCAGATTTATCACGCTTAGAAAAAATTGTCGATGCTGAATTTAGCGAGTTTTGGCTTAAAATTCCACAGATTCTCAAAACTCGTGAAATGCAAATCGGCAAATATGAGCATGATTCTCAAAAGCGCTGGTCGCAAATTCTACAACTTTATACAGCCAAAACAATTTCTCCAACAAAAAATGAGCCAAAAGAGGTGCAAAAAGTAGTACGACGTGTCTCAGAAGCAAACGAGAAATTGTTTATAGATGCACTTATCGAAAAAACTGCACCCCAAGAAATTATTGAAGAATGCCGTAATATTTTTGCTGGCAAAATTCCTATTCCCAATAAGAAAAGACAAGGCGAAATCTTCCGCTCCTTACCTGCTCGTTCAGAAAATAAAGAACGTTATAAACAACTTACAGCTATTTTCCCTAAAACAGATGCGGTTCAAACCACTGAAGAAGAAAGAAATCGCCAACGACAAGCGCTTATAGAGCAAGCAAAGCAGCGAGAACTACAAAGAGTAAGTAAATTTGTCTATTTTCCCACTTTAAGAGAATTAGCAAAACATTTTGCACAAGAGCCCATAAAGGCGCATCAATTAAGCCCACTGAAACGAGTTGGCTTAGCCATAGAGGCGCTTGAAAATATTGAAGAGTTTCTTCTAGAGGAAGGCTATTTAATTAAAGGGAGTTCCTACAAAACACTTAAAGAGCTGGATCATTATCATATGGCTCGTGGCAATAAAAAATTAGCGCAGCAACTCGAGCTTAATCGTCAACTCAATGATGCTATTGAATATAATGCTGGGCACCTATTACAATATTTAGATCAAATTAAACAATTTCCTGAAGCCAGATTTTGCCGATATTTAAATGAAGACTATGAAGCTATTCGTACTTTACGTAACTACATTGAGCATGGTGATCCACTGCTTGATCCAGTTGGTTATGATGTAGTTTGTTATGAGAAAGGTGAGTTACGTCAGCAGACTATTTTAAAAACGGTTATTGAATTAATTGTTAATTTAAAGCCTGCTCTTCATACTATTAGAGAATTAATGGCCCAAAAAGAATTAATGACTCAAGTAGAGAGAGAATCAAATTCCAAAGCAGAGGAAGATGTAGCAGTTTCCGAAGACAAAGGTGAAACTAGTGCAGTTGCCCTCTACTCAAGCAATACTAATTATACACCACTATTTTTTAATAGAACTGAAGAAGATACGCAAAGTGATACTAATGTTAATATAGCAAAATCAGAGCCTTATCCATAATGAAGTGCAAGCTATCTTTAATTTATGCTAATTAAGTGTTTGCAAGCCACCCTACAAGGATTAGGAGTCTTTTAACTTCCAGCGCTTATGTAGCCATATCCATTGCGCTGGATGGGCTAGAATAATACGTTCTAATGCTTGATTATACCGTAAGGTATTACGATAGATTGCTTCTTGAGTATTAGCGTATTCTTGCCACAAAATGGGCTCATAAAATTCAAGTACGTGTCGTCCATTAGGTAAACGATACCCTGCTGCCGGTACTACCGGCACACCCGTATGGCGAGCGAAGCTTGCTAAGCTACGATAAGTGCCTGCTTTTTTGCCAAAGAATTCTACAGCAATACCATCTCGGTTTTTTAGAGATGCATGCTGATCTAAAACAAAAATGACTGCATGATTTTGCTCTAAAGCATCGCATACTTGTTGAAGAGAGTTTTTCTTTGGAATTACATTTAAGCCTGCTTTGTAATAACGACGAAAGAGGATACGTTCTATCGTTTTATTACCTAAAGTCCGTCTTATAAAATGAAATTGCCCTTGAAATTGCTTAAAATTTAAGATACCTCCAAGCGGAGCAAATTCCCAATTACCAAAATGTCCTGTTAAAACTAGAACACCACGACCTTTAGCAACAATCTCTAACATGCGTTCATGGCCACGTACTTCAACGCGCTCTTTTAAAGTTTCCTCTCGCATAAACCGTAATAAAATTGTTTCTTTAAGAGAAATAACTAAATGAGAATAAAAAGCTTTGGTTAAATGTTTTTTTTGTGATTCATTTAATTGATCGCCAAAAACTTGGTTAATATTACTTAGAATTACGGAACGACGATAAGGCAGAAAATTATAGATTAGGCGCCCGATTAATGTAACGGGTAAGTTAGCAATTTTTTCAGCCCAATTATCCATTCGCTTTAATAACCAGACAAGCATTCATACTCGCAAAACCGCGATTAATCATAACAGCGATCGGGCTTTGGCCTTGCAAGCAGCGGTGCTCCTTGCTTATGTTTAAACTGCTACAATTGACTGCCGGTTCGGAAAAATTAGCAATACCCGGTATACAGCGATTTTTTAACGAATAGGTAGTTAAAACAGCATCAATCAAGCCTGAAGCACATAAAGTATGCCCCATAGCCCATTTGAAAGCAGTAACAGGAATATTGTATTCACTAAACACTGACTCAATTGCTTGCGCTTCTGTATCGTCTGATTTTTTATTCCCATTACCATGAGCTACAATCAAATCAATCTCTGTTGGGGTAATATTTAAGGATTCTAAAGTTTTGCAGAGTAAATCAGCTAAAGGTCTACCTTTACTCTCTAGAGAAAATAAACCTGCTCCCTCTGTTGTAGCCATACCGCCTAAGACCTCAGCATAACAAAATGCATCTCGTGCTTGTACACTTGCTTGGCTTTCTAGGACAATAGCTGCAGCGCCTTCGGCTAGCAAAGTTCCATCATGATCTTTATCAAAAGGTTTTAAATGCTTCTTACTAATAACACCTAGTTTGTCATAATAAAATAGTGCTTGTGGTTCAATTCCCATATCATAAGCAACAACAATAGCTCGTTCTGCTTGCCCACTTTTAATAGCATGAAAAGCTTCAAGAATAGCTTGCGTTCCACCAACTGCATGATTAGTTATATTATGGTTAGGACCTTTAAAATTATAAGTGATACCCGTATAAGCTAAAACATTATTAGGTAAAATACGCAGTAACCACATAGGGTGTACTTCATTAAATAAATGTTTAGCAAATTCAAGCATATTCCCATTTGTTTTAGCTAAAAGCGGCAGAAAATCATATTGTTGAAAATATTTGTTTCCAGGTGAGCCAACATAAACGGCTGTATTCTCATTAAAAATGTCTTTATTAGGTAAATTTTTTCTATACGTTAAGAATTGACTATCTTCAACAGCTTTAACTGCTGCATGAATTCCCATAACATCTTGACGCGAAATAACTTTAATTAACTTTCGATCAGGTAACAGTCGAGCGGGATTAAAATTTTTTAATTCACCCCCTATTGAGCTAGGCCAAGAAGAAATATCCCAGTAGCTAATCTGGCCTAGTCCACTTTGCCCTGCTACTACTGCATCCCATGTCGATTCAGCAGTAGCACCGCAAGCAGTTAAAGCACCTAAACCTGTAATAAAAACACGATTGTTACATTCATTGCTCATTTAAGTCATCCTCTTAATTCAGGGTGCTTAAACAGCAAACAGCTATTTGAGCCGCCAAACCCAAATGAATTAGATAATACAACACCTAATGATTTCTCGCGAGGCCCATCAGTAACATAATCTAGATCACACTCAGGATCAGGCGTTGTTAAATTGCGAGTAGGTAGAACTTGTTGATGTTCAATAGATAGTACAGCTAAGACTGCCTCCAGCGCGCCAGCTGCAGCAATTAAATGGCCCGTTTGGCTTTTAGTTGAGCTTACAGGTAACCTATACGCATGATCACCAAAAACAGCTTTAATAGCATTTGTTTCACTTAAATCATTCATTTTAGTAGAGGTACCATGAGCATTAATATAATCTACTTCATCTGCGTCTATTCCTGCATCATATAAGGCCCGTTCAATGGCTTGAATTGCCCCATCACCATTGGGATGAGAATCTGTAATACGATAAGAGCTTAATGAATTGCCTTCACCAGCTAGCTCAGCGTATATTTTTGCACCTCGAGCCTTTGCTTTTCCCCATTCTTCTAGAATTAAAAAAGCAGCGCCCTCTCCTAGAACAAAACCATTACGAGTTTTATCAAAAGGCCGGCTTGCTGAATCAGGTGTACTATTATAAGTAGATAAAGCACCTAATAAACAAAAGCTAGAAAGACCTAATGGATTAATCATTGAATCAAAGCCACCAGCTAATACAAAGTCTGCTTCACCACGTTTAATCACCTGCATTGCAAGCCCTAAAGCTTGTCCGCCAGATGCACAGGCTGTATGTACTGATGCAGCATAGCCACGAATATTAAACTGCTGGATAAGTAACGATAAACCTGAATTTGAAGTTGTCTTACCAAAATCAGTTAATTGATAAAAATCGTCCGCTTTCTGTTGTAATAACTTCCAGTCTACTACACCATCTAAGGCACACGTTTGTTGAAATCGATGTAAATAATTAAATTCAGCAGTCATCATTCCACTACCAGTTACCACTCCCCAACGTTCGGCGTCAACCAGGTTAGGTTTAATACCAGCATCAAGAAAGGCTTGCTCTGCTGCTTCAAGTGCAAAACGTGTGAAATGCATGGCAAAACGATTATATTTGTTTTTTTGGTATGTAGGTTGGAAAGGCTTGACCTCTGCGGCAATATAGGTAGGAAAAGCTGATGCGTCAAATTGCTGTATTGGTGCAATACCTGATTGGCCTGCTAATAAATTTTGCCATGTAGAATCGATATTATGCCCTAAAGGTGAAACGACACCTAAACCAGTTACTGCAACCCTTCGTTTATTCATTTAAATACCCTTTGCAGTCATAACCACATCTAAAATACATACTCTCTTACTTTCAACTTCACTACGAAATCTTAAGATCAATTGCTGCTCACTCTGCTGCACAAAAGATACATAACAATACAATATATTGCCCGGATAGACAAATTCACTCATTTTGATCTTACGTAACTCTGAAACCTGATAACAATCTATTAACTTGGCTTTTTGTAAAAATAACTGCGCTAAATGTAACTTACATTCTAATAAGATCGTCATAGGTAAAACGGGTTTATTAGGAAAATGATCGGGAAAATAAGGAGCGCTGCGGCTAATCCGTTTGACAGCCGTCATCGATTCACCAGGTTTACAGTGAATAATTTTATCAAAAGACATTTGAAAAGGGCTTAGCGTTTCTGAATTAGCAGCAATGGCTTCACCGTCTGGAGTAAATAATTCTTGATAGAGAGACCAATCACCTGGACGATAAATTTCATTAAACTGGCGGCGAATTTCTTCCTGGCTAATAAAATTTTCCATAGGTAATAAGGGCCCTAAGGCACCATTTACCTTAAAAACGACTTCATTACCAATACGCGCTATACTATGGTATTGAACAGCCTGTTCATCTAAGGAATCAATAACTGATTCTAATAGAAGTGTCTCACCAACATAAGCCTGCCGATACAAATGAGCAGAGGCAACAATTCCTGCTACAGGACGTTTGGTGAAATTATTAGTATACATAACATTCCATGCAGCAAGCTGACCTAATGTTTCACCAATTAAAGAAGGGGCAAAATAATATTGCCCCTCTTCATTCTTATAAATATAGCTATCATCATGCGTGATATGCTTAACGCCCCGTATCAAGCTGCCTGGAACGAGCTCTAAGATTTGATCAACAAATAGAAAGCGCATTAGACAACAGTTTCACAAGACTTATTAGTATTTACAGCGTTAATTACAAGCTTACAAAACGTCTCTACTGTAAAAAGCATCGGAATTTCATTTACCCTTAAATTTGGTTTAAAGTAAGCTTCCGGGACTTCACTCAAGTAATTTCTTAATGCTTGCATCCCTTGTTCAGTTAACACACCACCTTTTTCAAATTCATCTTCAGCAAGTGTGCCACGAGCATTCTTTTCCAATTGTCCGCGAGGAATTTTAATACCAAATTCTTTTTCTAATTGAAAAACCAAATCAAGAAAATCAATCGATTCAGCACCTAAATCGGTAATGAGCCGACTATCAAGTTTTATTTCATCTTCATCAATAACAAGAACATCAGCGATAATTTCCCTTACCTTTGGGTAAACGCTTTCTACATTCATTTTATATCCTCAAAATTCTGCTAAATGGTAAATTTAACGAGTATATCACAAAGTTTTAATGCCGAGCTATGCGTTATATAGAAGGATTATTTGCTATTTTTAACCTTCTGCATGAATGATTAAAGCAACTAACCTACTTGGCTATAGCCGGCATCAACAACTAAGGTATGCGCATTGATCATTTGAGCCTCAGGTAGACATAAAAGGTAGATAGCATTAGCCACATCTTCTGGCGTTAAAGGCCGAGAAGCCAATGAGCGGGATTGTGATTCATCAAGTAATTGCTCACGATTGGGAAAATATTTCAGTGCATCAGTATCGACTACGCCAGCAGAAACGGTATTAACACGAATATCAAATGGTGCTAACTCAAGACTAAGCGAACGAACTAACGCCTCTAATGCTGCTTTCGAGGCACCGATGAAGGCATAATTAGGAATAGCCCGATGCGCGCCTAAACTAGACAGAGCAATAACAGCGCTGCCCTTAGGCATTAAATCTTTTGCTTCTTGTACTAAATGATTTAAAGCCAGGGCATTTGTTTCTAGGCACCAACGCCAATGCTTTGTCGACATTTTTAAGGCCGATTTAAGCACGCCACTTGCAGCATTACTAATTAAAAAATGAAGTTCATTGAATGTCTTGCGAAACGCTACAAACATATCTTTAACTGACTGATGATCAGCCACATCTGCCTGTAAGGCTATTGCCTTGCAGCCAAGCTCTTGGATTTCAACTACTAATTGTTGTGCTTCATCTGAGCTACTATAGTAAACAATGGCAATATCGCTACCTGCTTTAGCTAACTTTATTGCAGTAGCACGGCCTATACCCCGAGCACCGCCTGTAATTAATGCCACCTTATTATTAAAAACAAGACTCATATTATCGCCCAAAATTTAAATAGAGAACCAAAACTATCGTCAATATTATTAACTGTCAATGTTAACTTATCCCAAAGCGTAAGTTAGCAACTAGATACTCGCCTGTTTGATCCTATTTGTGTCATTCCTGCGCAAGCAGAAAACTAGCTCTTAGGCAAGCTCTGCTGTATTTGCAGAATGGACCTCCACCTACGCGGGAAAAACAGATTGATGGGAAATCTGTCAGATAACGTGATAATGGATCCCAACTGCGGCAAAGACACACTACTCTGATTTAACTTTTCTTGTAGCAAAAAAACAACTTGTGCATAACTGCTCAACTTTGTACTATTTCATGATCAACATAGTCATTTAGATTTACATGAAACATTCTTGGTTAAAAAGCGCTTTTCCAATCGCAGCTATTTTCTCATTTCGCATGTTAGGCCTGTTTATGCTAATCCCAGTATTTACAGTCCTTGCTAATCAATTAAATTATGCCACACCTACTTTAATTGGCATTGCCCTAGGCAGCTATGGCTTAAGTCAAGGATTATTACAAATGCCCTTTGGCATTTTATCTGATTACTATGGTAGAAAAAAAATTATAGCCATTGGTTTAATTTTATTCGCCATTGGCAGCTTAGTAGGTGCTTTAACACATTCTATTTATGGGATGATTATTGCCCGCATCTTACAGGGTATGGGCGCTATTGGCAGTGTGTTAATTGCCTTACTTGCCGATTTAACAGCTGATGAAGAACGAACCCGAGCAATGGCTGTTATCGGTATGACCATAGGTATTTCTTTTAGTTTAGCTATGGTAATTAGTCCTGCAATTGCACACTATTATGGTCTGGCTGGTATTTTTTATCTAACTACACTGTTAGCACTTCTCGGTTTAGTAATGCTCTATGGCGTGATTCCTAATCCGCAAAAACAGCGTTTTCATACAGATAGTGAGGCTAAAGTATCACTCTTAAAAACGACGCTGACCGATAGAGATTTACAACGTTTAGATCTTGGTATTTTTCTGCAACATTTTATTTTAACTGCTACGTTCTTTGCTATTCCTCTATTGTTACAGCAACACTTAAAGCTAGGCCATTTAACCCAACAATGGCACTTTTATTTACCGTTAATGATCTCCTCTTTTATATTTATGGTACCGCTTATTTTTCTCGCCGAAAAAAAGCAATTTATGAAACCTATTTTTTTATCTGCTGTAATATTAACTGCTGGGGCCCAATTTATTCTTGTATTTTTACATAATGAGTGGATCTTTTTTTGCTTTACTATGCTATTTTATTTCACTGCTTTTAACATTCTTGAAGCAAGTTTACCTTCATTAATATCTAAACAAGCAAGTGCAAATAATAAAGGAACTGCCATGGGTGTCTACTCCAGTTGTCAGTTTTTGGGGATTTTTATTGGCGGCTTTAGCGCTGGTATTTTATATCAGTATATAGGTATTCACGCTATTTTTATTACTAATGCTTTATTAGGATTAATATGGTTTATTATTGCTCTACCAATGACTATTCATTCACATCAAATTAATATCGTTCTTGCTAAACCTAATATTGATAAATATATAGAAAAAAAATTAATAAGTACATTACAATCCTTACCAGGTGTAATTAATGTTATTATTGCAAGCGAAGAAAATACAGTTTATGTAAGCGCTAATAAAGCAATTTATAGGGCCGGAAGTGCTGAAAAAATCCTAAACCATTATCGATAAATGAGTATGCTATATAGCATATTAATTTATTTATCATCTTAATTTTAGAGTAGATTATTACTTATAAACCTTCGAAAATCAGCTTATATTGGCTATAATGTTTGCTCTAACTATCTCGCAAGCAGGAGAATTTAATGGCTCGTGGAATTAATAAGGTCATCTTAATAGGTAACGTTGGTAGTGATCCCGAAGTCCGGTACATGCCTAATGGCAATGCTGTTGCTACCCTATCAATAGCCACCAGTGAAACTTGGAAGGATAAGCAAAGTGGTGATAAGCAAGAGCGAACTGAGTGGCATCGTGTTGTTTGCTTTAACCGTTTAGGGGAAATTGCTGGCGAATATGTGCGTAAAGGTTCTAAACTATATATTGAAGGTAGCCTTCGTACTCGTAAATGGCAAGATCAGCAAGGTCAAGATCGCTACACAACTGAAATTATTGCTACTGATGTGCAAATGCTTGATAGTAAAGTAGGTGGTGGCTCAGCTGGCTATGATGATACGCAATCAGCGCCTCCTCAGCAGCAACAACCTTCTTACCAATCAACTAATCGCAAAAATCCAGCAGAAGATGCTTTTGCAGAATTAGATGATGATATTCCATTTTAATTGGATAGTGTTTAACATTACGTCACGTCATGTCAAACTTCATGTATTATTTTAAGTTTGCTTAATTAAGAGCCTGTTTATTAAAAGATTTAGGTCGGCCTGGCAATAACTTTATAGCTTCAAATTTCCCGTGCCAAATTAATAATTGGCACGACCTCTACCCTGTTTAAGCTTAGGCAAAGAGCCTATGCGTCACTAAACCTTACTTTAATGAAATGGCAGATAAGAGAAATTAGATCTCAATTCTAACGTCTACTCACTATAAACAGCAAATTTCGTTTTAACTTTAGAAACAAATTAAATACCGTAAAACAGGGTAATGACTAGACAAAAATATGTTTAATAGAGCTTTTACATAACTTGTAGATTTTACTTTTAACGCGTTGTTAAACATGACCTAAGCGGAATTTGATTATAAAGTTTGTTACACTAAATTATATAATTCAAATAATGATTGTTCTTATGCGAGCAAAAAAATCGGAAGCGTTCTCTATCTATCAATTATTGCTGAAAAAAAAATTAATTCATTTAAATGAGACTTTATTTTTTGACTATTTAGCTAACAATCATAAAACTTATAAGTTTGAAGCGAAGGTAACAGCGAAAGGTTTATTAGTGGGAACCGCCTATTTAAATCCTAGCTTCGCTGCCATTCAATACTTACTTAGTATAGGCGATGCCCGTCCTATAAATGGCTGGGTAGTTTGGCATAATAAAGATGGCAAATCACTCTCTGAATTATATAAGCAAGCCCTAAATATATCTTCCAAGTCTTATCCTCACGATCCTAAGGAAGCTGTTTACTTTAACCGTAATATCTATCATGAATACCCTATGATACGAGATGCGGTATTTTTTTTAGGCGCAGGAGCATCTATCGCTGATGGAGCACCATTACAAAAAAATATTATTCCTCTACTATTTAACTTTAGAAATGATCATTATGAAAAATCTAATCTTTATAAAATTGTCACCGATTTTATTAAAACTTACTTTATCTGTGATTTAAACAAAGATTGTTTTCCGCCTCTAGAACAAATATTTGGATTTATTGAATACTTTATTATGCGCGGAGAGAGTTTAAGTGGCTTATATACTTTAGAGTATATTATTTACTTAAGAGAAAGTTTAATTAAATTAATCTATTATATTATTGGTGCGAGTGCTCGAAGAAAAAGTATTGTTTTAAAAGAGTTCTGGAAGCAAATTTTCGTACTTCAGCAAAATATTTCTATTATTACTGTTAACTATGACACGTTAGCTGAAGATGCATTTTCTGTCTTATACCCGCTTAATTGTTATCTAGATTATCGTTATCCTCTTGCAAATTACAATTTTGAATATTTACATCCCTCTGATTGGTGGGTAAATCCCCAGAAACCTATTTTATCAACCTCTGCCAGTTACCCATTAAGAATAAAATATATTAAATTGCATGGGAGCTTAAATTGGAAATATTGTAATTGTTGCAATCAACTAATATTAAGGGCCTGGGAGAAAGAGAACGAGTTTGCAAGTAGCCCCAGTACAACTGATTTACTAACGGAAACCAATTCAAATTTTTGCTCACTAGATGGCAATGCTATGAAAAGCTTAATTATTCCACCTTCTTATAATAAAAATTTAATGCATCCTATTATAAGTCAGATGTTAAATGAAGCCAGCGCTGAAATTCGGGTAGCAAAAAAGATAGTTTTTATCGGGTACTCTCTTCCAGAAGCCGACGTTCATATTAAAGCCATATTATCTAAATCTGACATTGCAAAAAAAGAAATTATTGTCATTAATCCTATAGCAAATATTGACCTTCAAAGGCGTTTTCTTGAACTATCAACTGACTGCAAGTTCATTACTAAATCATTTAATCAAATTATTAATGATGGGGATCTTAAACAAATCTTAAGAGTTGTTTAATTCCAAAATGTCTAATTTATTATGTTTGTTTTTAAGGAAAGCTAATAATATTTTGTAATCATCAAAAGTATCTGCCAGTTGCTTCTTATTCTTCTTTAAAGCACCTAGTTCTGCTTCAGTATTGACTGAGCCAAGATAATGCCATTGATCAAAAACTAAATATTGCGTCATTTTATTACCTTTATCTTCTTCTTTAATAGCAATACTGCCCTTATAAGGCCAAGTTTCGCGTTTATATTGCCTTAAAGCTTCTTCAACACGCTTATTATAAATTTCGTAAGTCTCAGCATGTATGCAAGCACCCTGACATTTTTTTAATTGATAAGAGAAGCAAGCATGCCTTGTTTGTTCAAGGTTACAAAGTTTCGCGCAAAGACCAAATTCTTTGATCCAATACAGCAACATTTTTTTAGCTGCACTTATACTTCTAAAAGCACCATATAAATCATTTGTTACCATTTCAGACTCATCTTCCACTGTAGTTCGCATGGCCGCTAAAGTTATATAACCATCTACCCTCATTGCTCTTATAGTAACTAAGCTTTTCTTCTTTCTCAGACGACGATTATATAATGGCATTCTTTCTTTAATAAGTGCTGACTCCAAAAGTAAAGCACTTAACTCACCTGCTGTAGGAATGATTTCAATATGTTTAACTTGTTGGGATAAAGCAAACTCTTTTGCATGAGCATGATCAGCTTGAAAATGAGATAATATTCTTTGTCTAAGCGAAATACTTTTACCAATATATAAAGGTAAAGTTTTTTCATTTCCATAAAATATATACACACCGGGTGTCTCCGGAAAGGTACTACAGTCCGTTATTAAAGTTGAAGGAATACTCGGCTGTTGATAGGCTTTTTTTGCTTTTTTAAGTACCTCTATTAACGAAAATTCTTGAATCAGACGATCTATTATTTTTCGTAATAAATTAACATCATCCTGCGCTCTATGAATAACATCTTTAGAAAGAAAAAAAGCTTTTGCTATAGCAGATAACTTATAACTCTTAAGAGCAGGATAGAAATCTTTTAATAATTTTATAGAACATAAAACAGGCATTTGAAAAGAGAGCTCGCATACTTTAAAAGCACTTTTTAAAAAACTATAATCAAAGCGAGCATTATGCGCTACTAATACGCATCCCTGCAAAAGTAATATTAACTCCTCAGCAATGACGTTAAAAGTTGAAGCGCTTTGGACTAAGTTATTATCTATTCCAGTTAATTTTATAATCTGTTCAGGAATAGACCGCTCAGGATTAATTAAACTATGCCAGGTAGCTTCTACTCCTTTCTCAGTTAAAATAATTACCGCTATTTCAATAATTTTATCTTGTTTAACATGTAAGCCTGTTGTTTCAATATCAATTAAGGCCCATTTAAAGCTTCTTGCTGACATGCAAATTTCACTTACAAGTAAAAGAGAAAATAGAAGCAGATAGTATAATTATTTTTTATTAAATGAAAGTACGCCCTATCATTAGATTAATGCAGAACTTTAAAGGCAGCGTTAAAACATTAAAGACAATATAAAAAATACAGAACTTATAAAAATAAAAAGCCCACATTGTGTGGGCTTGCAAAAAAATTAAATCTATTCTTCAGAATCACTCTCGTCTGTTTGTACGGGACGATCAACAAGTTCAACTACAGCCATAGGCGCATTATCGCCAGGACGGAAACCGCATTTTAAAATGCGTACATAGCCGCCAGGTCTTTCGGAAAAACGAGGCCCTAGAACAGTAAATAATTTACCTACAGCGCTTTTAGAGCGTAATTTATCAAAAACATGTCTTCTAGAGGCAACTGAATCTTTCTTACTAACAGTAATTAATGGCTCTAAATAACGACGTAGTTCTTTTGCTTTGGGAAGTGTAGTCTTAATTAATTCATGTTCAATTAAAGAGCAGCACATATTCGAAAACATCGCTTTACGATGGCTACTAGTTCGGCTAAAATTTCGGCCGGCATTACGGTGACGCATCTTAAACTCCTAATATTAATCGCCTAGATTAGCTGGAGGCCAATTTTCAAGTTTCATTCCTAAAGACAATGAGCGAGAAGCAAGCACGTCTTTAATTTCTGTAAGTGACTTCTTACCTAAATTAGGCGTCTTTAACAATTCATTTTCAGTCTTTTGCACTAAATCGCCAATATAATAAATATTTTCAGCTTTTAAGCAGTTAGCTGAACGAACAGTAAGTTCTAAATCATCCACTGGTCTTAACAAAATTGGATCAAAGTCATTACGCTCTTTGTTATCAGTACGAGACTCCTCAAATTTCATATCAACAAAGGCATGGAGCTGACGTTGTAGAATAGAGGCAGAAATTCGAATAGCTTCTTCAGGATCTAAAGTACCATTAGTAAATAAATCAATAGTTAATTTATCTAGATCAGTTCGATTTTCTACGCGAGCACTATCAACAAAATAGGCAACTTTAACCACAGGTGAAAAACTATTATCAAGTTTAAGCTTACCAACAGATTTCTGAGCAGTTTCTTCTTCGAATATAGAGCCGGCGTTATCGGTTGTGTGAAAACCAATTCCTCGCTCTACTTTCATTGTCATATTGAGTTGGCCATTTTCGTTTAATGTAGCAATAACGTGTTCAGGATTGACAATTTCTTGATCAGCTGACAATTCAATATCACCGGCAGTAACAACACAAGGTCCAACTTTATTTAAAGTAAGAGTTGCTTCACGGCCAGCAGCAATTTTGATTGCAACTTGTTTTAAATTTAAGAGTATGTCAACAACGTCTTCACGAACGCCCTCTATTGTACTATATTCATGCAAGACACCGTCAATTGCTACTTCAGTGATTGCCCAACCTGGCATAGATGAAAGAAGAATTCTTCGTAATGCATTTCCTAAAGTATGACCATATCCACGCTCTAAAGGTTCAAGTACAATACGAGAATGATGTTTAGTGTTCGCCTGTACTTTAAGTACAGTGGGTGTCAGCATTTCATTAATTTCATACATTAGACAATGTCTCCAGATCTTACTTAGAGTAAAGTTCTACAACTAAATTGACGTTAAAATCAGACGACAAGTCATTGATACTAGGAGCAGAAGCAAATGTACCTTTTAACGAATTAGAATCTACTGTTAACCAATCGCATGGTGCTCTTTGCTCAGATAAAGCAATAGCTGCTTTAATACGACCTTGCTCTTTAGCTCGTTGACGAATAGCAATAACATCACCAGGTTTAACAAGATAAGATGGAATATTAACTACTTGATCATTCACTAAAACTGCTTTATGACTTACAAGTTGTCTTGCCTCAGCACGGGTACTAGCAAATCCCATACGATAGACAATATTGTCAAGACGACTTTCAAGTAATACCATCAAGTTCTCGCCAGTAGAACCTTTCTTACGAGCAGCTGCTTTATAATAATTACGAAATTGCTTTTCTAAAACGCCATAATAGCGACGTAATTTCTGCTTTTCACGTAACTGAAGACCATAGTCACTTAAACGAGGTTTAGAACCACCATGTTGACCTGGTAATTTATCTGCTTTACATTTAGATTTAAAATCTCGTACTGCACTTTTTGTAAGAAGATCAATGCCCTCTCTACGAGATTGTTTACACTTAGGACCAAGATATCTAGCCATTAATCACTCCTGAATCTTTAAACGCGACGTTTTTTAGGGGGCTTGCAACCATTGTGAGGTATGCCTGTAACATCGGTAATTTCAACAATTTTGAAATCTTGAGATATTAATTCACGAATTGTCGATTCGCGTCCAGGTCCAGGCCCGTGGACAAATACAGCCACAGATTTCATACCAAATTCCTTAGCAATTGCAGAGGCGCGTTCAGTAGCTACCTGAGCAGCATAAGGAGTACTCTTTCTTGAACCGCGAAATCCAGATCCGCCAGAGGTTGCCCAACAAAGAGCATTACCTTGCCGATCTGTGAAAGTAACAATAGTGTTATTAAAGGATGCATGTACATGCACAATACCGTCAGAAACGACACGTTTAACTTTTTTTCTGGTCTTTTGTTGCTTTGCTTTAGCTGTAGCCATCTCAATTTCCTAAAATAATTATTTACTTACGCCTTTGCGACGACCTTTACGAGTACGCGCATTAGTTTTAGTACGCTGCCCGCGTAAAGGAAGACCTCGACGGTGACGTAAGCCTCGATAACAACCTAAGTCCATTAGACGCTTAATATTCATCGTAACAACACGGCGTAAATCACCTTCGATTGTCATTTTTGCAATTTCAGCACGTAACGCTTCAAGCAATTCCTCAGGAATTTGAGAAACTTTAGTGGCTGGATCAACCCCCACAGCTTGGCATAATTTTTTTGAAGTTGTTTTACCAATACCATAAATTGACGTTAATGCAATAACAATATGTTTATTATCTGGTATATTTACACCTGCAATACGAGCCATTAATCTCTCCGTACGTTATTTTGCTCTGCCAGAAAGGGACAGAAGAATACTATTTTATTGATACAAAATCAAGCAATAATTATTAACCTTGCTTTTGTTTATGCCTTGCATCCTTACAAATAACACGAATTATTCCGTTTCGCTTAATAATTTTACAATTTCGGCATAGGCGCTTGACTGATGCTCTAACTTTCATTGATAACTCCAAAAAATTTGTTTATAAAAGACCAGGTAATTTTGTGCCTCTAAAATTGGCCTTTCTCATCAAAGAATCATATTGTTGAGTCATTAAGTGGGCTTGTACTTGCGCAACAAAATCCATAATTACGACAACAATGATTAAAAGTGAAGTCCCGCCAAAATAAAAGGGAACGTGCCAGGTATACATTAAAATTTGTGGTAACAAGCATACTAAAACTAAATAGATAGCACCTATTAATGTTAAACGCGTCATAACTGAATCAATATAACGTGTTGTTTGCTCACCAGGCCGAATACCAGGAATATAAGCGCCCGACTTCTTTAAATTATCTGCAGTATCTTTTGGATTAAAGACAAGAGCAGTATAGAAAAAGGCAAAAAATAAGATAGCGGCACCATAAACAATAAGGTAAAGAGGCTGACCAGGAGAAAGTGCCATGCCAATATCAGCTAACCAATCCATTCCCTTACCTTTAGCAAAGAATTGAGCCAAGGTAGCTGGTAATAAAATAATACTAGAAGCAAAAATAGGTGGAATTACTCCAGACATGTTTATTTTTAAGGGCAAATGGCTTGTTTGAGCTGCATAGACTTTTCGACCTTGAGTACGCTGAGCATAATTTACACGAATTCGTCTTTGCGCTCTTTCCATAAACACAACAAATCCTGTAACGACAACTACAATGAAACCTATTAAAATTAAAGTAAGCGCTTGCATCTGCCCTTCACGTACTTGCTGAAAAATAGAAGCTAATGCATGAGGCATACTTGAAACTATTCCTGAAAAGATAATTAGGGAAATACCATTACCGACACCTTTTTCAGTAATTTGCTCACCCAGCCACATCAGAAACATCGTACCAGTAGCCAAAGTAACTACAGCTGTAAAATAGAAAAAAATGTCAGCATGTAATGCAATGTTCTGACCAGCTAACCAACGAGCCATACCTAGCGATTGAAAAATAGATAAAACCAATGTTAAATAGCGGGTGTACTGATTTATTTTCCGCCTTCCAGATTCACCTTCTTTTTTCAATTGCTCAAGCTTAGGTGATACAACAGAAAAAAGTTGAATTATAATTGAAGCAGAAATGTAAGGCATTATCCCAATAGCAAAAACTGTAACCCGAGATAATGCACCACCAGAAAACATATTAAACAAGCCAAAAATAGTATTCTGTTGTTCGCCAAAGAAGTTAGCTAATTTCTGTGGATCTAGTCCAGGAACAGGAATATGCGCTCCTAGACGATACACAAGAATACCCAGAACTACAAATAAAAGCCTAGCTTTTAATTCTGCCAACCCACCTTTGGTTTGGCTAGTTAATTGTTTTTTGCTATTCATATTAATCTTCTATGCTTCCACCTGCTTGTTCAATTGCTGCACGCGCACCCTTTGTAATCCGAAGACCTCTGATCTTTAAAGGCTTAGTAATCTCGCCAGAAAGAATAATTTTTACATCTTTAATAAGTTTATTAATTAAACCGAATTCTCTTAAACTGTTCATGTCAACAGTATCAGTATCTAACTTTGCAAGCTCAGATAAAGTAATTTCATCAACTAATTTACCATTTCTTGACTTAAAGCCCATTTTAGGTAAACGACGTTGAATAGGCATTTGACCGCCTTCAAAATTGATTTTGTGAAAACCGCCTGCTCTTGCTTTCTGGCCTTTGTGACCTCTTCCACTTGTTTTACCTAAGCCTGAACCAATGCCACGGCCAACGCGACGTTTCGCTGCTCGTGAACCATAATCAGGGGAAAGTGAATTTAAGTTCATTTAAGCGCACTCCTCGACTTTCAATAAATATTCAACTGCATTCACTAGCCCACGAATAGAAGGATTATCTGCATGAATGACAGAACTATTTAATTTACCTAAGCCAAGCTGTTTAACAATTTGAATGTGCTTAGGCTTACGACCAATAATACTTTTAACTAAAGTAATTTTAATATTTTTACTCATGCTGATCTGCCGTTATTTGTTCAATTGACTTACCGCGTTTCGCTGCAACATAGTCAGGAGTGCCAATATTAGTTAAGGCACCAATAGTAGCCCTTACAATATTGCTAGGATTAGTTGAACCAATACTTTTAGCTAAAATATTTTGCACGCCTAAAACTTCTAAAACAGCACGCATAGCACCGCCAGCAATAATACCAGTACCTTCGCTGGCTGGCTTCATAAATACTTTTGAAGCACCATAATTCCAAGTAATTTCGTGATGAATAGTATTTCCGGCTAGTGGAATATAAGTCATATTCTTTCTCGCTTGTTCCATAGCTTTTTGAATTGCTACTGGAACTTCGCGCGCTTTACCACGACCAAAACCAACTTTACCTTTACCATCACCAATTACAACTAAAACAGCAAAGCCAAAAACGCGGCCACCCTTTACAACTTTGGCTGTACGAGTAACGGAAACTAATTTCTCTTGGTAGCCCTCGTTTACTTTAGAATCATCAAATGCCATTACTTTTCCTTTAAAAATTCAAACCAGCTGCACGTGCACCATCGGCCAATGCTTTAACACGACCATGATACCTATAGCCAGAGCGATCAAAAGCTACATTAAGAATTTCTTTAGCTTTAGCTCTTTCACCAAGTAGTTTACCAACTTGATGGGCTTGCTCAACTTTAGTGCCGCTTAATGAAGGTTTTAATTCAGTATCAAGTGTTGAACAAGAAACTAAAACAACGTCTCCGTTTTCACCTCCAATAACAATCTGAGAATAGATGTTACATGCACTACGATAAACAACAAGACGCGGACGATTACAATTTCGCTGTATTGCTTTAGCTTTCATACCACGTCGAACACGAGAAGTTCGTTTACTCATATTTTAAACCCTATTTCTTCTTAGCTTCTTTACGAGCTATATATTCGCCAGCGTATTTAACACCTTTGCCTTTATAAGGTTCAGGTTTTCTTATTGCTCTAATTTCGGAAGCAACCTGACCTAATAACTGTTTGTCAATACCACGTAAATTAACAGTAGTATTATTTGGTGTTTCGGCTGTTACGCCTTCAGGTAGTTTAAATTCTACTGGATGAGAAAAACCTAAAGATAAATTAAGTATCTTTCCACTAGCTTGTGCCCTATAACCGACACCGACCAGCTCCAAGGTTATAGTAAAACCTTCAGTTACACCTTTAACCATATTATTGAGTAACGCTCTAGCAGTGCCTGCATGAGCCCAACTTTTAGGATCTTTAGAAGCAGGCTTGAATGTTACTACATTTGAACCGTCAGTAGAGATATCAACTAATTTATTATAAGGTTGTGTTAATTCCCCTTTTGGCCCCTTAACGGTCATAAATTCTTTCGTTACAGTTAACCCTACATTATTGGGTAGAGATATTGGGGCCTTTGCTACTCTTGACATATCATTCCTCGCAAACTTTAAGCTATTTCACAAAGTACTTCGCCACCAACCCGTTGGGATTTAGCTGCCACATGAGTCATAACACCCTTAGAAGTTGATAAAATGGCAATTCCAAATCCAGGTATAGCTGATAATTCATTAAAAGGCTTATAAACTCTTAAGCCAGGACGGCTTATACGTTCAATCCGCTCGATTACAGGTCTACCATGATAATATTTTAAATCGATAGTAATACTTTTAATATTATTCTTACTAGACTCAATACTATAATCTAGTATGTAGCCTTCTTCTTTTAATACACGAGCGATTTCTTCTTTCAGTTTTGATGAATGAAGAGTAACGCTTTGGTGTTTCGCCTGCTGTCCATTTCGAATTCGGGTCAGCATATCAGCTACAGGATCATGCATACTCACTCTTTTTCTCCAATAGTCTTGATATTACCAGCTAGATTTACGACCGCCAGTAACATTACCATTCATTAATTGTTGCCGTAAGCAAATTCTGCAAAGCCCGAACTTTTTATATACGGCGTGAGGCCGGCCGCATTGTTGGCATCGAGTGCTATGACGGACCGGATTAGAATTAACAGGCAGTTTCGCTAACCGCTCTTGTGCATCCATAATTGTATCAAAATCTTCTGAAGATTTGATTAATATCTTTAATTCAGCTCGTCTTTGTCTATACTTTTCAACCAGCTTTGCACGCTTTTTTTCTCGTTCGAGCATTGATTTTTTAGCCACGGTAATACCCTTCTTTAATGTTTGTCTCTGTCTTTTAAAGGTAGATTAAACGCTTCTAGTAAAGCTTTTGCCTCTTCGTTCGTTTTAGCACTAGTTGTAATGCAAACATCTAAACCCCTAATTCCGTCAGTTTTATCAAAATCAATTTCAGGAAAAACGATTTGCTCGCTTAACCCCATACTATAGTTACCAGTACCGTCAAAGGATTTAGGGCTGAGACCACGAAAGTCACGAACGCGTGGCAGAGCGATACTAATTAGCCTATCTAAAAATTCATACATTTGGTTTTTTCGTAAAGTAACTTTGCAGCCTATTGGCCAACCTTCACGGATTTTAAAACCAGCCAATGATTTTCGAGCCTTAGTTATAATTGGTTTTTGACCAGCAATCAAAGACATATCTTCAACAGCATGATTCATAACCTTTTTATCACCTACTGCTTCACCAACACCCATATTCAATGTAATTTTAACAATTTTAGGGACTTGCATTACGCTTTTGTAGCCGAACTTCTTCATCATCATTTCAACTACTTCGCTTTTATAATATTCTTTAAGTCTTGCCATTTCCCGCCACCTACGTAATTAGATTAAGTCAACTACTTCATCGTTAGACTTGAAATATCTAACTTTATATGTTTTGCCATCTTTCTCTATGTTTCTAAAACCTACTTTATCTGCTTTTTTTGAAGCAGGATTGTATAAGGCGACATTAGAAATATGCAGCGGTGCTTCAATAGAGCGAATGCCACCTTTATCATTGACCTGTGGATTAGGCTTAATGTGTTTTTTAACCAAATTGGCGCCTTCAACAACCACTGAGTCACCAAATACGCGGGTTACTTTACCAATATGCCCTTTACTCTTACCAGTGATAACAATGACTGTATCGCCAGAACGGATACGCTTCATAATTTTATCCTTTTACAATACTTCTGCGGCTAAAGAGATAATTTTCATAAATTTCTCCCTTAATTCGCGTGTTACTGGACCAAATATACGGGTACCGATAGGCTCGTTTTGGTTATTTAAGAGAACAGCTGCGTTTCCATCAAAACGAATAAGTGAACCATCATCGCGGCGAACGCCCTGGCTAGTTCTAACCACTACAGCCTTCATGACTGCACCCTTTTTTACTTTACTTCTAGGAATTGCATCTTTAATACTAACTTTGATGACATCTCCTACTCGTGCATAGCGGCGATGAGAGCCCCCTAGCACTTTGATACACATCACTTTGCGCGCGCCGCTGTTATCAGCAACATCAAGCACCGTCTGCATTTGTATCATAATAAACTCCAGTTCTTAATACGACCAGAAAAAGGTGGCTGATTATATCAGCCCTTTTTGAATTTTAAAAGTCGTTACAACCTATTAAGAAATAACTTCAACAAGAACCCAACTTTTAGTTTTCGAGAGAGGTCGTGATTCACGAATCTTAACAGTGTTGCCAATTTTGCCTATCTCGTTTTCATCATGGGCATGTAATTTTGTTCTTTTCTTTATAATTTTGCCGTACTTAGGATGCCTTACTGTACGCTCGACCATGACTACAATAGTTTTTTGCATCTTATCGCTAACGATTTTTCCAACCAGCGTTCTGGCATTAGATTCACTATTTTTCGACATAAGTCTTTCCAACCTTTTCCGTCATAATTGTTTTTACTCTAGCAATGGCTCGTCTCGCTTCTTTAATAGGATGAGTTTTTTCTAATAAGCCATTTGCTTTTTTCATTCTTAATTTAAACTGCAATTTTCTTAAATCAAGTAACTCTTCATTTAACTGCTCTAGAGAAAGCTCTCTTAATTCGCTGTTGTCTTTCATTACATCACCTTCCGCTCTTCAAAGATAACCTTGAAAGGTAATTTTGCTTTCGCTAGATTAAAAGCTTCCATAGCCAATTCTCTAGTCACACCTTCCATTTCAAATAAAACCTTTCCAGGCTGAATTTGAGCAACCCAATATTCTACACTTCCTTTACCTTTACCTTGACGAACTTCAAGAGGCTTTTGGGTAATTGGTTTATCGGGAAAAACACGAATCCATATTTTTCCTCCACGTTTAATGTGACGAGTCATGGCTCGTCGAGCAGCCTCAATTTGGCGAGCAGTTAAACGTCCGCGTTCTAAAGCTTTTAAACCAAACTCACCAAAACTGACCTTATTACCTTTCAATGCCAGACCGCGATTGCGACCTTTCATTTGTTTTCTATATTTAGTACGTTTAGGCTGTAACATGATTAACAATCCTCATTCATTTACTGCTTTCAACGTTACGATTTTTTTGTGGCAGCACTTCACCTTTAAAGATCCATACTTTAACGCCAATAATACCGTACGTTGTTTTTGCTTCTGCAGTGCCATAATCAACGTCTGCACGAAAAGTATGTAAGGGAACGCGTCCTTCACGATACCATTCGCTACGAGCAATTTCAGCTCCTCCAAGACGGCCGCTAACGCAAATCTTGATTCCTTTTGCACCAGCTTTCATAGCCGAAGTTACAGCCCTCTTCATTGCTCTTCTAAACATGACTCGTTGTTCTAATTGCTGAGCAATACTCTCTGCAACTAAAACAGAGTCTAGCTCTGGTTTGCGAACTTCTTCAATGTTCAAATGAACAGGTACATTTAACTTAGCTGCGATCTCACTACGTAGACCTTCAATACCGCCTCCTTTCTTACCAATTAAAACACCAGGTCTAGCACTATGAATAGTTACGACTGCATTATTGGCTGGTCTTTCAATTTGTATCCGGCTGACGGCAGCTGACATAAATTTTTTCTTAAGTTCTTTTCTTAAGTTAATATCTTCGTTTAATAATTTGGCAAACGTTTTACTGGCGTACCATTTTGAATTCCAGTCTTTAGTAATACCTAAACGAATACCTATTGGGTTTACTTTCTGTCCCATTATGCTATACCCCGTCAGATACTTTAATTAAAATGTGGCAATTGCGTTTGCAAATGCGATTAGCTCTTCCCTTGGCACGTGGACTAATTCTTTTAAAAGTAGCAGCCTCATCCACACAGACAGTTCCAACTTTTAGTTCGTCTATATCAGCACCATTATTATTTTCAGCATTAGCAATCGCTGATTCTAATAATTTTAACATATATTTCGCACCCTTTTTAGGTGTGAAGCGCAATACATCAAGTGCACTTGAAACACTTAGACCACGAATTAAATCCGCAATCAATCTACCTTTTTGGGCAGATAGAGGTGCATTACTTAATTTAGCTGTAACTTCCATCATGACCTCTTATTTACCTTTAGCCTTTCTGTCACCAGAATGCCCTTTAAATGTTCGAGTCATAGCAAACTCACCTAATTTGTGACCGACCATATTATCAGTAATATAGACAGGAACATGCACTTTACCATTATGAACAGCAATTGTATGTTCAATCATTTCAGGAATTATTGTCGAACGTCTAGACCAAGTTTTTATTGGTTTCTTAGACTTTGTCTGATTCGCCAATTCTATTTTCTTTAATAAGTGTCGATCTATAAATGGACCTTTTCTTATGGAACGTGGCACCTTAATATCCTCTTAACTAATTATTTCTTTTTGCGTCGTCTTACAATAAAGCGATCAGTTCGCTTATTGCTCCGAGTTTTATACCCTTTGGTAGGTACACCCCACGGTGTTACAGGATGACGTCCGCCTGAAGTTCTTCCCTCTCCCCCTCCATGAGGATGATCAACTGGATTCATAGCTACCCCTCGAACAGTCGGCCTAATACCGCGCCAACGTTTAGCACCGGCTTTTCCAAGGCTACGTAAGCTATGCTCGCTGTTGCTAACTTCACCAATTACCGCACGACATGAGGTTAATACTTTTCGCATTTCACCAGAGCGTAATTTTAATGTGGCGTATGCACCTTCTTTAGCAACTATCTGGCCACTACATCCTGCGCTACGTAAAAGCTGTGCACCTTTGCCAGGCTTTAATTCTACACAATGAATAGTAGTTCCGACAGGAACATTACGAAGAGGGAGGCAATTGCCTACACTAATAGGCGCATCTTCACCACTTACAACAACAGCACCAACTTCTAAATTAGACGGAGCAATAATATAACGTCGTTCCCCATCTTTATACACAATAAGGGCAATCAGGGCCGAACGATTAGGATCATATTCTAAGCGTTCAACTTTGGCTTCAATACCATCTTTATTACGTTTAAAATCGATGAGTCTATATTTGCATCGAACTCCGCCACCAATATGGCGAACTGTGATGCGGCCAGAGTTATTACGTCCGCCAGTTTTATTCAATTTCTCAACTAAAGCGGCATGTGGTTGTCCTTTGTGAATATTATGATGTACAACCTTTAACTCACCACGCTTACCCGGTGAGGTGGGTTTAGATTTTAAAAGAGCCATCTTAATCTGCCTTATTCTGCCAAGCTAAAGTCAATATCATAATTTTCCTGCAGAGAAACATAAGCTTTTTTCCAATCACTTCTTTTACCTTGTAATTGTCTAAAACGTTTCTGCTTTCCAGGAACATTTATTACTGACACACTTTTAACTTTGACGTTAAACATCTGTTCTACTGCTTTTTTGATCTCTGACTTAGTCGCTGTAGGCAACACTTTAAAGGTAAATTGCTTAAATTTTTCAGCCATTATTGTAGACTTTTCAGAAGTATGGGGCTCACGCAGAACCATTATAATGTGTTCAGCATTCATTGTAATAACTCCTCAAGTCGCTTAACTGCGCCACTAGTCATAACTACCTTTTCAAATCGTAGTAAATTTACAGGATCTACAGATATAACATCACAAATATCAAACTCAGCTAAATTGCGTGAACCTAAATATTCCTGTTCACCTATTTCATCCATTACAATTAATGCGTTAGTGAGCTCAAATTCTTTTACCTTCGCAATAAAATCTTTTGTCTTATGTGAGTTACATTGGAAATCATCAACAACAATTAGGTTACCATTGCGATAAAGTTCAGAGATTATACTACGTAATGCCCTTTTGTACATTTTTTTATTTAATTTTTGGCTATAATCTCTCTTTTTAGAGGCAAAAGTTACACCACCACTACGCCAAAGTGGACTGCGGATAGTTCCTGCACGAGCTCTGCCTGTTCCTTTTTGATTCCAAGGCTTCTTGCCGCCGCCTCTTACTTCTGCACGAGTTTTTTGCGCACTATTACCACTGCGGGCATTATTCATGAAAGTTACAACTGCTTGATGAATTAAACCTTCATTATAATTGTAATCAAAAACCTGCTCGCTCACCTTTAAGGAAGTATTGGTATCTTTAGTAGTCAGTTCCATTATTCTCCCCTTGCTTGCTTTTTAACAGCTGGTGTTACGCGCACCTTAGAACCTGGGCAACCAGGAATCGCACCCTTAATGAGTAGTAAGTTTCGTTTTGCATCAACGCGTACTAACTCTAAATTCTGTGTGGTACAACGAGCATTACCCATATGACCAGCCATCTTTTTGCCTTTAAATACCCTACCAGGTGTCTGATTTTGACCGATAGAGCCCGGCACTCTATGAGATCTAGAGTTACCATGTGTAGCATCTTGAGTACGGAAATTGTGGCGTTTTACGGTACCAGCAAAACCTTTACCTTTTGACGTTCCACAAACGTCTACAAATTGACCATTTGTAAATACATCTGAAATATTAATAACCTGGCCTGCTTGAAATTCATCAATTGATTCTACAATGAATTCCCCTACCGTATCGCCTGCATCAATTTTTGCTTTTGCGAAATGTCCGGTAAGTGGTTTGCTAACTCGACTAGCTTTTTTCTCACCTGCAGTTAGTTGAATAGCAATATAGCCATCATTTTCTAAAGTTTTTAACTGAGAAATTCGATTGGGTAGTACCTCTACTACGGAAACAGGTATAGAAACGCCAGCATCTGTAAAGACGCGTGTCATGCCTACCTTTCTGCCAATTAACCCTAATGTCGTCATAGTAATACCTCTTTAGTATCCATTGCCTTGTAATGATTACTCATCATCTAGACTTATCTGAACATCGACCCCGGCAGCTAGGTCTAGTTTCATTAAGGCATCCACTGTTTTCTCAGTTGGATGAACGATTACTACTAGACGTTTATGGGTTCGTAATTCGTATTGATCACGCGCATCTTTATTAACATGTGGTGAAATCAATACTGTAAATTTTTCCTTTTTAATAGGAAGGGGAATGGGGCCTCTAATCTGAGCCCCTGTACGCTTTGCTGTTTCTACAATTTCGCGAGTCGATGTATCGATTAAACGATGATCAAAGGACTTTAAGCGAATTTTAATATTTTGATTGTTACTCATCTTGCTCACTCAATAATTTTTGCAACGACACCAGCACCGACAGTTCGACCGCCTTCACGAATAGCGAAGCGTAAACCTTCATCCATTGCAATTGGCGAGTGCAGATGTACAGTCAATTGAACATTATCACCTGGCATCACCATTTCAACCCCTTCAGGGAGGTCACAAGAGCCGGTTACGTCAGTGGTTCTGAAATAAAACTGTGGGCGATAACCATTGAAAAAGGGTGTATGACGACCGCCTTCATCTTTGGAGAGCACATACACTTCCGCTTCAAATTTAGTATGAGGCTTGATAGTACCGGGTTTTGCTAGTACCTGGCCACGCTCCACTTCATCACGTTTTGTACCACGTAATAAGATACCCACGTTATCCCCTGCACGACCTTCATCAAGCAGTTTGCGGAACATCTCAACACCCGTACAAGTGGTTTTTTGAGTATCACGAATACCGACAATCTCAACTTCTTCACCCACTTTGATAATACCGCTCTCAATTCGACCGGTCACAACAGTTCCACGACCTGAAATTGAAAACACGTCTTCAATCGGTAACAAGAAGCTCTTATCAATGTTACGAACAGGCTCAGGAATGTAAGAATCCATCGTATCAATCAGCTTCTCAATCGCAGGTACACCAATCTCACTGGTATCGCCTTCCAGTGCTTTTAAGGCAGACCCCGTCACAATTGGAATGTCATCACCAGGAAACTCATAGCTGCTTAATAAATCACGTACTTCCATCTCCACAAGCTCTAAAAGCTCGGCATCATCTACCATGTCCGCTTTATTTAAGAAAACAACTATGTAAGGCACACCTACTTGACGAGACAAAAGAATATGCTCGCGAGTTTGAGGCATTGGACCATCCGCTGCAGAAACAACTAAAATAGCACCATCCATTTGCGCAGCACCGGTAATCATGTTCTTCACATAATCGGCATGCCCTGGGCAATCAACATGTGCATAATGGCGATTGGCTGACTCATATTCAACATGCGCTGTTGAAATCGTAATACCGCGCTCCCGCTCTTCTGGCGCTGCATCAATTTGATCATAAGCCTTTGCTGTACCACCAAACTTCTTGGCCATAATCGTTGTAATCGCTGCCGTCAGCGTCGTTTTACCATGGTCAACGTGGCCAATCGTACCCACATTCACGTGTGGCTTTTTACGTTCAAACTTTTCCTTCGCCATTTCAATACCTCGTAACTTATTGTTTCTTAATTATCGCTTCAGCAATATTCGAAGGCGCTTCAGCGTATCGTGCAAATTCCATAGAAAATGTTCCACGGCCCTGGCTAATAGAACGGACATCGGTTGCATAGCCAAACATTTCAGCTAAAGGAACTTCTGCTCGAATTATCTTACCAGCGGGTGAATCTTCCATACCTTGTACCATACCCCTGCGGCGATTTAAGTCACCCATCACATCGCCCATATAGTCTTCAGGAGTTACAACTTCAACACTCATTATTGGTTCAAGAAGAACTGGTTTTGCTTTAAGAGCACCTTGCTTGAAGCACTGTGAACCGGCAATTTTAAATGCCATTTCACTTGAGTCCACTTCATGATATGAACCATCAAATAGAGTTACTTTTACATCAACAACAGGATAGCCAGCAATAACACCATTTTGTAATTGTTCCTGAACACCTTTATCTACTGCTGGAATATACTCTTTTGGTATCACACCACCGACGATAGCATTAACAAACTCATATCCCTTGCCTTGCTCTTGAGGCTCAATCTTAAGCCATACATGACCATACTGACCGCGACCACCTGATTGGCGTACGAATTTGCCTTCTTGCTCAACTGCCTGCTTAATTGTTTCTCGATAAGCTACTTGCGGCTTACCAACATTTGCTTCAACATTAAATTCTCGCTTCATGCGATCAACAATAATCTCTAAGTGAAGCTCACCCATACCTTGAATAATTGTTTGGCCAGATTCTTCATCTGTATGAACTCGGAAAGAAGGATCTTCCTGCGCTAATTTACCTAAAGCAATTCCCATTTTTTCTTGGTCAGCCTTAGTTTTAGGTTCCACAGCTACTGCAATTACCGGGTCCGGAAAATCCATGCGCTCAAGTATAACTGGTTTATCAATATCACACAGTGTATCACCAGTAGTTACAGTTTTAAGTCCTACTGCTGCTGCAATATCTCCCGCTCGTACTTCTTTAATTTCTTCACGAGAATTAGCATGCATTTGCAATATACGACCAATACGCTCTTTTTTACCTTTGACGGAATTAAAAACGGTATCGCCGCTTTTAAGTACGCCTGAATAAGCACGGAAATAGGTTAACGTACCAACAAAAGGATCGGTTGCAATCTTAAAGGCTAGTGCTGAGAAAGGCTCATCATAAGAGGTTTTACGGTTAACTTCATTGCCGTCATCATCATGACCTTTAATGGCAGGAACATCGATTGGTGATGGAAGATAGTCCACAACACCATCCAATACCGCTTGAACACCTTTATTTTTGAAAGCTGATCCACAAAATACAGGGACAATCTTATTGGTCACAGTAAGATGACGAAGGGCATCTTTCATTTCTTTTTCGTTAAATTCCTCGCCTTCTAAATATTTCTCCATCAACTCTTCAGTTGCTTCAGCTGCAGCTTCAATAATTTTAGCTCGATATTCTTCACATTGCGGTAACATTTCAGCCGGAATATCTTTGTATTCAAAGGACATACCTTTACTTGCTTCGTCCCAGTGAATCGCTTTCATTTTAATTAAATCGATTACCCCAACAAAAGCATCTTCTGAACCAATTGGCAGCTGTAAAACAACAGGATTTGATCCAAGGCGCTGCTTAATTTGACTCACTACACGTAGAAAATTTGCCCCCATACGGTCCATCTTGTTTACGAAAACAATCCTGGGCACACCATATTTATCAGCTTGACGCCAAACCGTTTCTGATTGAGGCTCAACACCCGATACAGCATCGAATACAACAATAGCACCATCAAGAACGCGTAGAGAACGCTCTACTTCAATCATAAAATCTACGTGGCCTGGAGTATCAATAATATTGATGCGATGTTTAGGATATTGCTTATCCATACCTTGCCAGTAGCAAGTGGTTGCCGCAGAAGTAATGGTAATACCGCGCTCTTGCTCCTGAACCATCCAGTCCATTGTCGCAGCGCCATCATGCACCTCACCAATTTTATGGGACATACCTGTATAGAATAAGACGCGCTCTGTTGTTGTCGTTTTACCGGCGTCAACATGAGCCGCAATACCAATATTTCTGTAAAGTTCTAATGGAGTAGACACGGATTACCTCTCTTAATTCCATCTAAAATGTGCAAAAGCTTGGTTAGCTTTAGCCATTTTATGTGTATCTTCGCGTTTTTTAGCGGCAGAGCCTTTATTTTCATAGGCATCCATTAATTCGCCTGCTAAACGTAGCATCATACCTTTTTCACCACGTGAACGAGCAGCTTGAACGATCCAACGCATACCTAAGGCAATACTTCGATCTGTACGAACTTCAACTGGGACTTGATAAGTCGCACCACCTACGCGTCTTGAGCGAACTTCAACAGTAGGTCTAACGTTATCGAGCGCTTGCTCAAAGTATCTTAATACGAGATTTGTGCCAGTAGCACTGCCACTCTCACTACCCTCTTCCTCATGCTTTCTCGCTTTCTTAACTCGATCAGCTAATAGCGCTAATGCACCGTATATGATTTTCTCAGCGGTTGATTTTTTACCACTTACCATTAATACGTTAATAAATTTTGCCAATAATTCACTATGGTATTTTGGATCAGGCAAAATTTCGCGTTTAGGGACTTCTCTTCTTCTGGGCATTTCACATTCCTACCATCAAATTATTTCTTATCTTTAGGCTTCTTCGTTCCGTATTTAGAACGTCCTTGCTTACGATCATTTACACCCGAGGTATCTAGGCTTCCACGAATAGTATGATAGCGCACACCAGGCAAATCCTTAACACGACCACCTCGAATCAGCACAACAGAGTGCTCTTGTAAATTGTGTCCCTCACCACCAATATAGGAAGTTACTTCAAAACCATTTGTGAGCCGAACACGAGTTACCTTACGCATTGCTGAGTTAGGTTTTTTGGGCGTAGTTGTATAGACACGTGTGCATACGCCACGACGTTGGGGACATGATTCTAGCGCAGGGACATTACTTTTCTTTTTTGCGTGTACCCGAGGCTTTCTTACTAACTGGTTAATAGTAGCCATTTATTCTTAACTCCGAATTTTTTTGGTCATATTTCGAATGCATAAGGAGGCCGGATTCTATATAGGGATAGCAGATTTGTCAAGCAAATCTGCTATAGTTTAATCCGAATTAATGATCATGATTGTCAGCATTCAATGCTTCGCTAAGCGCATGTTCGACATCACTAGCAGTCACTGTATGCGTATTATGCTCATTTCCTACCGCTTTTGCACGTTTAGCTTTTCGCTTTTGATGATAGGTATATCCAGTTCCTGCGGGAATTAGACGACCAACCATAACGTTTTCTTTTAACCCACGCAAATCATCCACCTTTCCACTAACCGCTGCTTCAGTTAGTACGCGAGTTGTTTCTTGGAAGGATGCAGCAGAGATAAAGGATTCTGTTGCTAAAGAAGCTTTAGTAATACCTAGCAATATTGGCGTTCCTCTTGCTAATTCCTTACCTGCGGTTGCAAGTTTATCATTTTCCTGCAACATCACGCTTTCCTCAACTTGCTCACCAGCTAGGAATTTTGAATCTCCAGCATAGGTAATTACACGCTTACGTAGCATTTGCCGAACAATCGTTTCAATGTGTTTATCATTAATTTTTACGCCTTGTAATCGATAAACATCTTGTACTTCATTGACAATATAATTTGCTAATGCGCCTACACCTAACAATCGTAAGATATCATGTGGATTTAATGGTCCTTCAGCTATAATCTCACCACGCTCGACATGCTCACCTTCAAATACTGATATATGGCGCCATTTAGGAATAAGCTCTTCATGTGATTTATCCTCTGATTCAGTAATAATCAAACGACGCTTACCTTTTGTTTCCTTACCAAAGTTTACTATACCTGAAATTTCAGCCATTACAGCAGCATCTTTAGGTTTACGCGCTTCAAACAAGTCAGCTACTCGAGGTAAGCCTCCGGTAATATCGCGAGTCTTAGAACGCTCTTGTGGTATACGGGCAATAACATCCCCTATACCTACTTCACTACCATCCTCAAAGTTAATGATTGCATCGACTGGCAAGTAATATTGTGCTGCTACGTTTGTGCCAGCTAAGAAAATATCTTCACCATTATCCGATACTAACTTCACCATTGGACGCATGTCTCGGCCTAGCGCACTTCGCTGTTTCGCATCAGTTACCACTATATTACTTAAGCCTGTAATTTCGTCAGTTTGACGATTCATCGTTATACCTTCAATAAGGTCAATAAATTTCAATCGCCCACTCACTTCAGAGATAACAGGATGGGTATGTGGATCCCAACTTGCAATGATCTGACCTGCTTCAACAGCTGTGTTATCTTGTACAGTCAACACGGCTCCATAAGGCAGTTTGTATCTTTCTCTTTCACGGCCAAAATCATCAACAATGGACACTTCCCCTGAACGCGATACAGCAACAAGGTTACCATTTGCATGCGTTACTGTTTTAATATTATGTAAACGAATAACACCCTTATTCTTAATTTGAATATTATTAGCTGCAGTTGCTCGTGAAGCCGCGCCACCAATGTGGAAGGTTCTCATGGTTAACTGAGTACCAGGTTCACCAATTGACTGAGCTGCAATAATACCAACAGCTTCACCTGTATTAACTAAGTGACCTCTTGCTAGATCGCGTCCATAACATTTAGCGCAGAGTCCAAAACGCGTTCTACATTCAATTGGCGAGCGGACAAGTACTTGATCAACACTGTGGCGTTCAAGTTTTTCAACTAACTCTTCATCTAACAGAGTGCCTGCCATCACAATAGGTTCGCTTTGGTTTGGAATAAAGACATCTTTAGCAACAACACGGCCTAAAACTCGCTCATGCAGAGGCTCGACGATATCCCCTCCTTCAATTAATGGTTGCATGAGGATACCTTGATCAGTACCACAATCATCTTCGGTAATTACTACATCTTGAGCAACGTCAACTAAGCGTCGAGTTAAATAACCGGAGTTAGCTGTCTTTAATGCAGTATCTGCTAAACCTTTACGGGCACCGTGGGTCGAAATAAAGTATTGGAAAACATTTAGACCTTCCCGGAAATTCGCGGTAATCGGTGTTTCAATGATTGAACCGTCTGGAGCGGCCATCAATCCCCGCATACCTGCTAACTGGCGAATCTGAGCAGCAGATCCCCGCGCTCCTGAATCCGCCATCATAAAGATCGGGTTAAATGAAGCTTGCCTTACAGTTTTTCCATTATTATCAACCACTTCTTCCGTCGCAATACGGGTCATCATCGATTTGGCAACCATTTCATTTGTACGTGACCATATATCGATAACTTTATTATAGCGCTCACCGTTTGTTACCAAACCTGAACGATACTGTGATTCGATTTCTCGTACTTCATTATCTGCTTGCTCGATAATTGTAGCTTTATCTTCTGGTATCTCCATGTCTTCGATACCAATGGAAGCGCCGGCTCGGGTTGCAAATTTAAAGCCCATATACATGAGTTGGTCAGCAAAGATAACTGTCTCTTTCAAGCCAAATTTACGATAACAACTGTCTACTACTTTAGATATTGCCTTTTTCGTCATCGGACGATTAATTTGGTCGAATGACATACCTCTTGGCAAGATATCTGCTAAGATGCCACGGCCTACAGTAGTTTCTACAAGCTCATACTTAAGCCGTCTTTCACCACCTTCGCCCTCACCTTCATCGCCACTTTCCTCTTCTTCTATGTCAACAGGAATGCGAAGTTTAACTTTGGCATGTAAATCAATGAGACCCGCTTCATAAAAATTCTGTGCTTCTTGTGCACTAGCAAAAAACTTACCTTCACCCTTAGCATTAACACGCTCACGAGTTAAATAGTAAAGCCCTAAAACAACGTCCTGACTAGGTACAATAATTGGCTCACCACTGGCTGGCGATAAAATATTGTTAGTCGACATCATTAAAGAACGAGCTTCTAACTGTGCTTCCAAAGTAAGCGGAATATGCACGGCCATTTGGTCACCGTCGAAATCAGCATTATAAGCTGTACAAACAAGAGGATGTAGCTGAATAGCCTTTCCTTCAATTAGTACGGGCTCAAACGCTTGAATGCCTAAGCGGTGTAAGGTTGGTGCACGATTTAATAAGATAGGATGCTCTCGAATAACATCTTCCAGAATATCCCAAACAACAGGCTCTTCTCTTTCTACCATCTTCTTAGCCGCTTTAATGGTAGTCGCTAAGCCTCTAAATTCTAGTTTACTGAAAATAAACGGTTTAAAGAGCTCTAGTGCCATTTTCTTTGGCAAACCGCATTGATGTAGGCGTAAAGTAGGCCCAACAACAATAACTGAACGACCCGAGTAATCAACACGCTTACCCAGCAGATTTTGACGAAAACGACCCTGTTTTCCTTTAATCATATCTGCTAAAGATTTTAAAGGTCGCTTATTAGTACCAGTAATTGCACGACCACGGCGGCCATTATCGAGTAAAGCGTCAACCGATTCTTGTAGCATACGCTTTTCATTGCGAACAATAATATCGGGCGCATTAAGATCTAATAAGCGTTTTAAACGATTATTGCGGTTAATAACTCGACGATATAAATCATTTAAATCAGATGTTGCAAAACGCCCACCGTCAAGAGGTACTAACGGACGTAAATCCGGCGGTAAAACCGGTAATACATCCATAATCATCCATTCGGGTTTATTACCTGATTCATAAAAGGCTTCTAGTAATTTTAGCCGTTTAGTAATTTTCTTAACCTTTGTTTCAGAATTGGTTAACGGTAACTCTTCACGCAGAGATTTAATTTCTTCTTCTAAATCAATTTGACGAAGCAGTTCACGAATTGCTTCAGCACCCATCCGCGCGTCAAACTCATCACCGTATTCTTCCATCGCTTCTAGGTAGGCTTCGTCATTTAACAGTTGCCTACGCTCTAACTCTGTCATTCCAGGATCAACGACAACGAACGCCTCAAAATAGAGAACGCGCTCGATATCTCTTAATGTCATATCAAGTAGTAAACCAATTCGAGATGGTAATGACTTTAAGAACCATATATGAGCTACAGGGCTCGCTAGTTCAATATGCCCCATCCGCTCACGTCGTACTTTTGCTAACGCAAGCTCGACACCACACTTTTCACAAATGACACCACGGTGTTTTAAGCGCTTATATTTTCCACATAAGCACTCATAATCCTTAATAGGTCCAAATGTTTTTGCACAAAATAAACCATCACGCTCTGGTTTAAAGGTCCGATAATTGATCGTTTCCGGTTTCTTTACTTCACCATACGACCAAGAACGTATTAAATCAGGCGAAGCCAGTGCAATTTTAATTGCGTCAAATTCTTCACTTTGACCTTGCTGTTTAAGAATACCTAGTAAGTCACTCATTACCGGTGCTTTTCTCATGGGATTACCGCTTAGAGTAGCCAAATCTATGCCTCCAAAAATTAGTTGTCAGAATACATCACTGAGTAATTAGTCATGGTCTAATTCAATATCAATACCCAGAGCACGAATCTCTTTTAACAACACATTAAAGGATTCAGGCATTCCAGGATCCATACGATGATCACCATCAACTATATTTTTATAGATCTTAGTTCGTCCTCCGACATCGTCTGATTTAACTGTTAACATTTCTTGTAACGTATAAGCAGCACCATATGCTTCAAGCGCCCAAACTTCCATTTCCCCAAACCGCTGACCACCAAATTGTGCTTTACCGCCCAATGGTTGCTGGGTTACAAGGCTGTAAGATCCAGTAGAACGAGCATGCATTTTGTCATCAACTAAGTGGTTGAGCTTTAGCATATACATGTAACCAACCGTTACTGGGTTATCAAATTTGCGACCAGTCCGTCCATCAATTAATGTTGTTTTACCATCAGCTGGCAGACCAGCAAGTTCTAACATTGATTTAATTTCAGCTTCTGTGGCGCCATCAAATACCGGCGTTGCCATCGGTACACCATTGCGCAGATTATCAGCCAGTAATTTTAATTGACTATCATTTAGAGCATCTAAACTTACTCGCTGTGTTCCATCATGGTTATAAATCTCATTTAAGAAGCTGCGTATCTCTTTAAGAGGTCGCTCCTCATTAATTAAGTTGGCAATTCGATTACCTAACCCTTTTGCTGCAAGACCTAAATGGGTCTCTAAAACTTGGCCAATATTCATTCGAGACGGCACACCTAACGGATTTAACACAATATCTACGGCTGTACCATCTTCCATATAAGGCATATCTTCAACAGGGACAACAATAGAGATCACCCCTTTATTTCCATGTCGTCCTGCCATTTTATCACCTGGCTGAATACGACGTTTGACAGCAAGATAAACTTTGACAATCTTCAACACGCCAGGCGCTAAATCATCACCTTGAACTATCTTTTTACGACTATCACTGAAACGCTTTTCCATTTCTTTACTCAACAATTCAAGCTGCTTAGAAAGCTGCTCTAATTGTTGGCTTACTGCATCGTCGTCAACGCGAATATCAAACCATTTCTCTCTAGTCATTGAATTTAGGTAATCTGCCGAGATGATATTGCCCGCTTTAATCTTGCCTGGACCGCCTGTAGCGGGCTTATCTAGCAATAAATTAAACACGCGATGATAAATGTCTTCTTCACGAATACGTCGCTCATCAATTAAGTCTTTTCGTACACGTGCTAAATGTTCTTCTTCGATACTTTTTGCCCGCTCATCTTTCTCAAGACCATCGCGCGTAAATACCTGTACATCAATTACTGTACCATTCATACCAGAAGGAACACGCAGAGACGAGTCTTTCACGTCTGACGCTTTCTCACCAAAAATAGCACGTAATAATTTTTCTTCCGGGGTAAGCTGTGTTTCACCTTTTGGCGTTACTTTACCGACTAAAATATCCCCAGCACTAACTTCTGCACCAATATAAACCACGCCAGACTCATCAAGGCTTGCTAAGGCCGATTCACCAACATTAGGAATATCTGCGGTAATTTCTTCAGTGCCTAATTTGGTATCACGTGCTATACAAGTTAGTTCTTCGATATGGATAGTTGTAAACCGCTCCTCTTGAACAATTCTTTCTGAAATTAATATAGAATCCTCAAAGTTATAACCATTCCAAGGCATAAAGGCTACAAGCAGGTTTTGACCTAAAGCTAACTCACCCATGTCTGTACAAGGGCCATCAGCCAGTACATCGCCACGACGTATCTTGTCACCTTTCGCCACAATTGGACGCTGATTAATACAAGTGTCCTGGTTGGAACGGAAGTACTTAGTTAAATTATAGATGTCTACGCCAGTTTCGCCAGCGCTTGTCTCTTCATCATTTACGCGAACTACAATTCTTGAAGCATCTACTAAATCAATAACGCCACCACGTTTAGCAACCACGGATACGCCGGAGTCAGAAGCTACCGTACGTTCCATACCTGTTCCAACTAACGGTTTTTCAGAACGCAACGTCGGCACAGCTTGTCGTTGCATGTTTGAACCCATCAAAGCCCGATTCGCATCATCATGCTCAAGAAAAGGAATTAATGAAGCAGCTACTGACACAATTTGCTTGGGTGAAACGTCCATATAGTTAATCTTATCAGGCGTAGTTAATGAAAACTCATTCTGATGTCTACATGGCACTAAATCAGCAGTAATATTACCCTTTTCATCAACAGCCACTGTTGATTGAGCAATATACTGATCAACTTCCTCAATCGCAGATAAATACTCAATTTCATCAGTGACTCGGCCGTTGACTACTTTGCGACATGGCGTTTCAATGAACCCATAATCATTGGTACGGGCATATACGGATAAAGAATTAATCAAACCAATATTTGGACCTTCAGGGGTTTCAATTGGACATACACGGCCATAGTGTGTTGTGTGTACGTCCCGGACCTCAAAGCCTGCGCGCTCGCGTGTTAAACCACCAGGGCCTAATGCTGAGACTCGGCGTTTATGAGTCACACCCGAGAGAGGGTTAACTTGATCCATAAATTGAGAAAGTTGGCTTGAACCAAAGAATTCTTTAATAGCCGCTGAAACAGGTTTGGCATTAATTAAATCTTGCGGCATTAAGTTTTCTGATTCTACAAGGCTTAAACGTTCCTTAACGGCACGTTCTACACGAACTAATCCAACTCTAAATTGATTTTCAGCCATCTCGCCAACACTTCTTACCCGGCGATTACCTAAATGATCAATGTCATCCACCATACCGATACCGTTACGAATATCGATAAGTGTCTTGATAACAGCAAGAATATCCTCTTTAGTAAGCGTACCAGGGCCTGTATCTTCTTTTCGACCTACTCGACGGTTAAACTTCATACGGCCTACAGCAGAAAGATCATAGCGATCTTCGGCGAAGAATAAGTTCTTAAAGAGTGCTTCGGCTGCTTCTTTTGTAGGTGGCTCACCTGGACGCATCATGCGATAAATTTCAACCAATGCTTCTAATTGATTCGTAGTAGGATCAATTTTTAAGGTATCGGAAATATAAGAACCGTGATCCAAATCATTGGTATAAATCATATAGAAGGTTAAAATGCCCTGTTCGGCTAGTTGATCAAGTAACTCAGAGGTTACTTCATCATTAGCTTGCGCTAACATTTCCCCTGTATCAGTATTAATAATATTTTTTGCAAGTACTTTACCAACTAAATAATCACGTGGCACAACGAGATCTTGCATATTGCTCTTTTCCATTAATCGAATATGGCGAGCTGTAATGCGACGACCTTGTTCCACAATTAATTCATTTGTATCAGGCACATGAATGTTAAAAGAGGCAATTTCTCCACGTAGTCGTGAAGGAATTAAATTAATATGAAATTCACCATTTCTTAAGGTACAAGCCGTCGTTTCAAAAAATTCAGCAAGTATTTCTTCGACTTCATAACCCAGAGCACGAAGTAAAATAGTAACAGGCAACTTACGTCGGCGATCAATTCTTACGAAAACGCAATCTTTAGGATCAAATTCAAAGTCTAACCAAGAACCACGATAGGGAATAATCCTAGCTGAGTATAATAATTTTCCTGATGAATGAGTCTTACCACGATCATGCTCAAATATCACACCAGGAGATCGATGTAATTGAGAAACCACTACCCGCTCTGTACCATTAATTACAAAAGTACCTACATCGGTCATTAAAGGGATTTCGCCCATAAATACGTCTTGTTCACGTATATCTTTAATTGGTTTTGGCTCGCCTGGAGTATCTTTATCTAAGACAACAAGTCTAATTTTGACTCGTAGGGGTGCTGAATAAGTTAAACCACGTAATTTACATTCACGTACATCAAATGCAGGTTCGCCTAACTTATAACTTACATACTCAAGTCTTGCGTTACCTGAAAAGCTGTGTATAGGGAAAACCGACAAAAAGGCTGCATGGAGACCTGTATTCTGGTATAAATTTGAATTTGAATCAGCCTTTAAAAAATCTGCATAAGATTTCAGCTGAATATCAAGCAGGTTGGGAATAGCCATTTTATCAGCCTGCCTACCAAAGCTTTTGCGAAATCGTTTTTGCTCAGCATGGGAATAGTATTGAGGGGTAGCTTTTGCAGTGGCCATGGTGATTCCTCTGTAAATTATTGATAATATCAAACACATAAACCCAGCCATGTAAACATGGCCGGGTTTCAAAAATTATAACAATATTACTTAACTTCGACAGTAGCGCCAGCTTCTTCGAGTTGTTTTTTGATATCAGCCGCTTCTTCTTTTGATACCCCTTCTTTCACAGTAGACGGAGCACCTTCAACTAAGTCTTTAGCTTCTTTTAAGCCAAGACCTGTAATTGTACGAATAACTTTAATTACGCCTACTTTGTTAGAACCAAAGTTAGTCATAACTACGTTAAATTCAGTTTTTTCTTCCGCGGCGGCAGTAGTAGCAGCAGCAGGACCAGCAACAGCAACAGCTGCAGCAGCTGCAGAAACATTAAATTTTTCTTCCATTGCTTCGATAAGCTCTACCACTTCCATAACAGTCATGTTTGAGATAGTGTCAAGAATCTCATTTTTTGAAACAGCCATTTCTAGCTCCTAGTTAATAAATTATATTAGATTACGCAGTTTGTTCTTTTTGCTCTTTAATTGCAGCAAGTGTTCTAACCAATTTGGCATGAGGCTCTGCAAGAGTACGAACAAATTTCTCTACTGGTGCTTTCATCACATACATCAGCTTAGCTAATGCTTCATCACGTGTAGGTAAGCTAGCGACCGCTTCAAGTTGACTTGGGTCGTAGACTTGGCCGCCTACAGATAATGCTTTGATTTCAAGCTTTTCAAATGTCTTTACGAACTCTTTTAGTAAACGTGCCGCATCGCTTGGGGCCTCTAGCGAAAGTGCTATAAACAAAGGGCCAACCAATTTATCGCTTAGGCAAGAAAACTGAGTGTTTTCGAAAGCACGACGAGTAAGGGTGTTACGAACAACACGTAAATAAACGCCTGACTTTCGAGCCTCCGTTCGTAATTGAGTCATTTGATTCACAGTCAAACCGCGATAATCAGCAACTACAGCCGATACAGCCTTAGAAGCAACTTCTGTTACCTCCTCAACAACGGCTTTTTTTGCAGCTAAAGTTATCGTCACGTTAATGACCTCCTTAGTTGTTCAAATCAAAATGATTTGACAGTTATGGTGGCCGTCTAAGGTAAATACCGAAGCCGGTTCACCGTCTGCGCAGGAGATTAAGCTAACTTAATTAGCGCCTGCGGTCTTCGACGGCATCGAACCATGTCTATGCCGTGAAAGCGGATTTAAGGGCGTTGTATGTTACACAGGTATTGATGCAAGATCAATAGGTAACCCTGGCCCCATAGTAGATGAAAGTGTAATTTTCTTAAGATAAACGCCTTTTGACGACGCAGGTTTTGCTTTCTTTAAGTCAGCAACTAAGGCAGCAATATTTTCTATTAAATCTTCTGCTGAGAAATGAACTTTACCTACTGTACAATGAATTATACCATTTTTATCGGTACGATAACGAACCTGACCAGCTTTAGCATCTGTAACTGCAGCTTCAACGTTCATGGTTACAGTTCCGACTTTAGGATTTGGCATTAAACCTCTTGGCCCTAAAATTTGACCTAATTGACCAACAATTCGCATAGCGTCAGGCGTTGCAATGACTACATCAAAGTTTAATTCACCTGCTTTAATCTGCTCTGCTAAATCTTCGAAACCAACAACATCGGCACCCGCGTCTTTAGCTTTTGTTGCATTTTCGCCTTGTGCAAAGACTGCAACTCTAACTTTTTTACCTGTACCCTTGGGTAAGTTAGTTGAAGTACGCACAACTTGGTCTGATTTACGAGGATCAACACCTAAATTAACACTAATATCAACACTTTCTTCAAATTTTGAACTTGCAAATTCTTTAATAATATCAATTGCTTCAGGAGCAGGATAAAGATAATTCGTCTTAACCTTTTCGCGTATTTTTTGCTGCTTTTTACTTAATTTAGCCATAATAATCTCTTACTCCACGCCTTCAACTTCAACACCCATACTCCTTGCAGTTCCGATAATGCATTGAACTGCTGCATCCAATGAAGCTGCTGTGAGATCTGGTTCTTTTGTTTTGGCAATTTCTTCAGCTTGGGCACGTGTAATCTTACCCACCTTTTTAGTATTAGGGTTTCCACTACCACTTTGAATACCAGCAGCTTTCTTAATTAAGACAGATGCTGGCGGAGTTTTAGTCACAAAGGTGAAACTTCTATCATTATAGACTGTTATTACAACAGGTGTAGGTAATCCTGCCTCTAAATTTTGAGTTGCAGCATTAAAAGCCTTACAAAACTCCATAATATTGACACCACGCTGACCTAGAGCAGGACCAACTGGTGGACTAGGATTCGCCTTGCCTGCAGGGATCTGCAATTTTATGTATGCTTCTACTTTTTTAGCCATTTAGGACTCCTCGATGGGTTAGCTAGCGCCCAATAACCTTGAAATGAGTTATCAAGCTCCCCGATTACAAAATGCAACATTATATCACAATATATTAAACCAGTTCAAAATTATTTAATTCTAACCCTTAAGCTAGTTAAATAAAATTAAATAGGTTTAAAAAATTAGGAAATTAATTAAGTTTTTTCTACTTGACTAAATTCTAGCTCTACTGGCGTTGAGCGACCAAAGATGAGAACTGCAACGCGTAGTCTATTCTTTTCATAATTAACTTCTTCAACTACGCCATTAAAGTCAACAAATGGACCTTCTTTAACTCGTACAACTTCACCTGGTTCAAAGAGTATTTTAGGTCTAGGTTTAGTAACACCATCTTCAATACGTTGAAGTATAGCAGATGCTTCCTTGTCAGATATCGGTGTTGGCGTTTGACCTGTTCCACCAATGAAACCTAAAACACGAGGAATTTTACGAATCATATGCCATGTTTTGTCATCCATGATCATATTTACTAGTACATAACCAGGATAAAATTTGCGGGTACTTTTACGTTTTTGACCAGCACGCATTTCAACTACTTCTTCGGAAGGAACAATGACCTCACCTATTTTATCTTGCATCTCATGCTGCTCGGCACGTGCCTTAATCTCACGCATAACAAAGTTTTCGTAGCCTGAGTAGGCATGAACTACATACCACTGTTTTGATTTCTGCTCTTCCACGTCTGTCAACCTAAATGAGTTATTTTAGCAATTGCCCACATCATACCAGAATCAATTGCCCAAAGAATAAAACCTGTTACTGCAACCATAATCATAACGATTGATGTAGTCTGAATAGTTTCCTGGCGTGTAGGCCATACTACTTTTAGTAGCTCAATTTTTGCTTCAATAGCGAAAGCAAAAGCTTGACGTCCTACAGTAGTAAAATAGGCTAGAAGAGCAACTAATATAAACCAGGCGATCCAGATAATAGCCTTAATAGGTGCTGAAAAGTTAAAATAATAAGTACACAGAAATGCAGCAATCGTTACTATTGCTACTCCTGCCCACAAACCAATGTCTTTAAAATTACTTTTAGAATTTGCTGAATTTTTCATACTTTTATGGTTTTTGGCAGGCCAGGAGGGAATCGAACCCCCAACCTGCGGTTTTGGAGACCGCCGCTCTGCCAATTGAGCTACTGGCCTAACTTAACAACACAATTGAATGTGAGACGTTACTATCTCACATTCGACATACTTACTCAATAATTTTTGCAACGACACCAGCACCGACAGTTCGACCGCCTTCACGAATAGCGAAGCGTAAACCTTCATCCATTGCAATTGGCGAGTGCAGATGTACAGTCAATTGAACATTATCACCTGGCATCACCATTTCAACCCCTTCAGGGAGGTCACAAGAGCCGGTTACGTCAGTGGTTCTGAAATAAAACTGTGGGCGATAACCATTGAAAAAGGGTGTATGACGACCGCCTTCATCTTTGGAGAGCACATACACTTCCGCTTCAAATTTAGTATGAGGCTTGATAGTACCGGGTTTTGCTAGTACCTGGCCACGCTCCACTTCATCACGTTTTGTACCACGTAATAAGATACCCACGTTATCCCCTGCACGACCTTCATCAAGCAGTTTGCGGAACATCTCAACACCCGTACAAGTGGTTTTTTGAGTATCACGAATACCGACAATCTCAACTTCTTCACCCACTTTGATAATACCGCTCTCAATTCGACCGGTCACAACAGTTCCACGACCTGAAATTGAAAACACGTCTTCAATCGGTAACAAGAAGCTCTTATCAATGTTACGAACAGGCTCAGGAATGTAAGAATCCATCGTATCAATCAGCTTCTCAATCGCAGGTACACCAATCTCACTGGTATCGCCTTCCAGTGCTTTTAAGGCAGACCCCGTCACAATTGGAATGTCATCACCAGGAAACTCATAGCTGCTTAATAAATCACGTACTTCCATCTCCACAAGCTCTAAAAGCTCGGCATCATCTACCATGTCCGCTTTATTTAAGAAAACAACTATGTAAGGCACACCTACTTGACGAGACAAAAGAATATGCTCGCGAGTTTGAGGCATTGGACCATCCGCTGCAGAAACAACTAAAATAGCACCATCCATTTGCGCAGCACCGGTAATCATGTTCTTCACATAATCGGCATGCCCTGGGCAATCAACATGTGCATAATGGCGATTGGCTGACTCATATTCAACATGCGCTGTTGAAATCGTAATACCGCGCTCCCGCTCTTCTGGCGCTGCATCAATTTGATCATAAGCCTTTGCTGTACCACCAAACTTCTTGGCCATAATCGTTGTAATCGCTGCCGTCAGCGTCGTTTTACCATGGTCAACGTGGCCAATCGTACCCACATTCACGTGTGGCTTTTTACGTTCAAACTTTTCCTTCGCCATCGGAAAATCTCCCCTTAGAAAGTTCATAATTATGGTGCCCACAACTGGACTCGAACCAGTGACCTCTTCCTTACCAAGGAAGTGCTCTACCGCCTGAGCTATGTGGGCTTTCAAGCATCAGACTGGGTTTGAAGTTTTGACAAACAAATTTGGAGCGGGTGATGGGAATCGAACCCACGCTATCAGCTTGGAAGGCTGAAGTTCTACCATTGAACTACACCCGCTTGTCTATTACTTCTTCGTAACTGGTGGAGGGGGAAGGATTCGAACCTTCGAAGGCTGAGCCGTCAGATTTACAGTCTGATCCCTTTGACCGCTCGGGAACCCCTCCAAAATGAACGCCATTTTCTTTCACGTAAAGACTAATGTCAAGTACAATAGTGTGAGGACTAGCTTAAACTAAAAGACAGTTGTGCTTTGATTACTGACTGCTTTTAAAATTCCACAGTTTTTTCATGATCTTAATTGCTTTGGAGTATTTACTACTAAAACAAAAACCATAAAAAAAGCGTGCATAAACTAAAGCACGCTTATACTTTCATATGGTGCTGGCACTAGGAATCGAACCCAGGACCTACTGATTACAAGTCAGTTGCTCTACCAACTGAGCTACGCCAGCATAATTTTTTATAGAGCAAGCATTATAGCTTTTTTCTCTATAATTACAACT
>NZ_JBNVZS010000011.1:0-111108 GCF_052527395.1 Legionella pelazae | reverse complement strand
AAAGAATTCCCATCTAGAATATCTTGCAATTTGTGAACAGCGATATCTAATGCTGTAGATATCTGCTTGATACTATAATTGCCATATTTAATTAATATCTCAATTAAAATTCGCTGCTTATAAGAATCACAGTTAAATTCCTGTTCTTCTAGTGAATTTTTAAATGTTATGACACAACCCATATTAACTCCTTTTTTCTATTCTTTAAGTAATAAAAAGTGCAATAATTATGTATTAATCAAAATTAATTAATACACGTAATTTCTACGTGTTCCCTTAAATAGATAAAGAAGTAAAATAGCTCACCTTAATTAACTAGCAATCACATTTACTTATGAAAACAATTTGTGTGTACCTTGGCGCAAACTATGGCAATAATAACTCTTTTAAGCAGGCTGTCATTGATCTCGCTCACGAAATAGTGGAATTAGATCTCACTTTAGTTTATGGTGGCTCAAGTCTTGGGTTAATGGGCCTTTTAGCAACCACTGTGAAAGAGCTAGGCGGCAAAGCCATTGGCGTCATTACAAACTATCTTATTGATAAAGAGAAGCCACTTGCTATCCTTGATAAACTTTATATAGTTGACTCTATGCAAGAAAGAAAACAATTAATGCAACAACTAGCAGACTGCTTTGTCGTTGTTCCTGGTGGCCTTGGTACACTGGAAGAAGCAATTGAAACATGTAATGCTATAAAAATAGGCGAACTAAATAAAAAAATAGGCTTTATTAATGTTAAAGGTTTTTTTGATACCTTGTTTCAATTTATAGATAATTGCAGAGAAAGTGGCTTTCTTGCTCATGGACATTTTGCCCCAGAAGTAAACAAGAACGTACAAGCCTTGTTAAAAGCTTTAATTCAAATCAATGATGCTCAAAAAATAGCAAGCCATATTCCCATGTTAAGTTGAGTTTTAGCTAAATGGGAGGAATCAATCTAGAAAAGCATCATGCTTTAACCAGTAGTGTTAATGTTAAAGAATTAGTTAACCCTTTACTTGAATCTATTGGACTATCTTATTTTAATTATATAAAAATTTATAACAATGATTGTTCAAGAGAGCTACTAACAAATAATCCAGACTGGATAAAGCATTTTTATAAGTGTGCGTTATTTAATTCTATTGCTGCTATAGATATTGAGCATTTGCTTCCTAGGGGATACTTTTTGTGGTCAGAATTAGATGGTAATGATCCTATTTATCTTCAAGGGAGAGATTTTTTTAATATAGATCATGGTATAAGCTTTATCACAAAAAGGGAGGATGTTACTTATTTGCATATTTTTGCTGCTAATCAAGAGCATTATGAAATTAATAATTTTTACCGAGGGAATTTAGATTTACTGCAAAGATTTATATATTACTTTAATGATAAAGGTTTATGCGCTACAAACCATTTGTGACTGACCTTCGTCACTGGTTGAGTGATAAACTTTTTGTTGTTGGAGAAAATTGAGTACATCATTTTTACGGTATAAAATCTTGCGACCGATTTTCAAATAGGGACGCCACCACCAGCTCAACGGTTACGTTCAAGTAACTGAGTGGAACAACTTAATACCGCGGCTATGGTTTGTTGATTAAAAAGAGCAGTCTGAGGTGCGGATTCAAATTCATTTAAAAGATGTAAACGGGATGGTTTTTGAGCAGACATAGAGAACTCCGAAATTGATTATTCATCAGCATAATGCCGACCAGTCAATTCCCTTTAAATGAAGTCAAGAGTCTATCCAGCTTAGACTAGACAATTCCTTGATATTCGTTCCTGCTTTTCCTACTCATTAGCCTCTACTGGCCATGAAGCTTATACCTCAAGCTCGGGAAGAGTATCGCGTATCCCCTCAAAGATTGTCAAGGGGAATTCAAAGATATGTTGTTAAATGATATTGATTGTTACTAAGAATAGCTCTAAAAATGAATGTGTCCCCTGCGTCCCACTTATGCAAAACAAAGTTGGGTCAACTCAAACCAAGTAATGACGAGGTGCTCCACTTGCCCTTGAAATCCCGCCCATTTTTTATGGGTTTACAAGAACATTAAATTTTAATAAAACACGATTTACTATCCTTTCCACAGCGCAATACACTATAATTTATACAACATGATATACTACGATTTCCACAGCGTAATATACTATGATTTCAATAATGTATAAACAGAGAGAGCGATAATGAAACCATCAGAAAAACTGGCTCAATCATTAGAAATTTTACGAGAATTACAGCGAAAAGGTAAATATGCAATTCAGTCAAAAGAGATCAGCAGAACACATCGTGAACGCTTGGTAGAAAATGGATTTTTAGAAGAAGCTGTAAAAGGTTGGTACATACCTGTCAAACCAGATGAACAAAGAGGTAGTACAGCATGGTATGCTACTTTTTGGAATTTTTGTGCCAGCTATTTAAATGAACGCTTTGGTGATAACTGGTGTCTTTCTCCCGAACAATCTCTACTTATCCATGCAGAAAACTGGACCGTGCCTCAGCAATTAATAGTGCGAAGTCCCAGTGGAACGAACCGTAATATGGAGTTGCCTCATAACACTTCAATGTTTCAAGTGCGTTATAAAATGCCAGCACCCGAACATGTCGAGGTAAAACAAGAGCTAAGATTATTTGCTCTGGCTCCTGCTGTGATCTATTGCTCGCCCAAATTCTTCGCACAATATCCAACTGAAGCCAGAGCGACTCTATCTATGTTTAACAACGCCTCCGACATACTTCATTATTTATTGGATGAAGGGCATTCTTGGATAGCGGGAAGACTTAGTGGTGCATTTAGAAATATTGGAAAGGCGCAAATAGCCGATGACATCAAAGAGACCATGGAAAGTGCTGGGTATCAGATTCGAGAAGAAGACCCTTTCACTACCGATACACCCATTGATTTCTCAAAGTCAAACAAACCACCTTACCGTAGCCGGTTAGAAGTGATGTGGTATGAAATGCGACAACCTATCATCGATTATTTCCCAAAACTAAAACATAAGATTATCAGTACTGAAGAATATTTAGAAACCGTTGAGGAAAGCTACACTAATGATGCTTATCATTCATTGTCCATTGAAGGATATCAGGTCAGTGCAGAACTAATTGAAAAAGTACGCTCCGGTCAATGGAACCCTGATGCGTTTGAAGATGATAGAAATCAACGAAATGCCTTAGCCGCGCGAGGGTATTGGCAGGCTTTTCAAGCCGTTAAAAAAAGTCTGATAAAAGTATTGGCTGGAGAAAATCCCGGAACCGTCATACAAAAAGATCATGGCAGCTGGTATCGAGAACTTTTTCAGCCCAGTGTTGTAGCCGGTATATTAAAACCAACAGATCTTGCTGGTTATAGAAGAAATCCAGTATATATCCATCAATCAAAACATATTCCAGCTAGAGCACAAATTGTCAGTGAATTAATGGAGGAATTCTTTCAGTTAGTGAGCCAGGAAAAAGATTCTGCGGTTAGAATTGTTCTTGGTCATTTCTTCTTTGTGTATATTCACCCATACTCTGATGGAAATGGACGAACTGGCCGTTTTCTAATGAATGTGATGATGGCTGCTGGCCATTATCCATGGACAATTATTCCGGTTGATAGAAGAAATGAATATATGAAAGCACTGGAGCAAGCCAGTATTCAGCAAAATGTTATTCCTTTCTGTAAGTTTTTAGCTAGTTGTGTGGGTGAATGATTTCCCTATATTCATCCAATTACCCCCTTTCTTTGTTCACATATACACTGTGTTTAAAAAAAATGAACGCCATGAATTTTTTGATCTGTGTTAAAACTTTTATAATATAATGAAAATCGTTATATAGAATAAGTTTCAACACAATTCTACCTTGGGCAGTTCTTGTGATGGATCAATTGCCACTACTGTAGCAGATGGTTGAACCCCCATACACTTAAGAAATAATCTGTAATTTGTTGCATTGGTTTTCTTAACCGCTCAACATAGGTCACGATGTAGCCTGCAGTGATATCGCCATTCATTTTGGTTCATCAAACGCTTTAAAGCATAAGCCGAGATATCTAGTTTCTCAGCAATGGTAATAAACATTCGTCTTAAATCATGAACCGTAAAATGAATCCCTGAGAGCTTGGTTACATTGGTCATTTGTTTACGTGGCTCAATAATATGACCTGCGGCGCCTGTGCCAGGAAAAACATACTCATTAATCCTTTTTTGGCTGCGTGATAATAGCAGTTCGTAGAGGTAGCTTGAAAGGGGAGGGTATGAGACTCATAGTTTTTGGTATCAAGTACGGTTAACGTTTTAGCGTTTAGATCCACTTGCTCCCAGCGTAAAGTCGCTGCTTCCTGACGGCGCAACCCCGTTAGTATTATTAACAATAAGCAATCCCGCAAAACTTCATTTTGTAATTGTTGTACGCCAAGATACCAGGCAGCCAATTCATGGGTTTTAATAAAACTTTGCCGGCGGTTCGAGCCCGCCCTGGGAGCCAACTCCAGTCTAGGTTTTGGCAAATCCCAAGTTTTCCTTTCTTAAAGCTTGGTACCAGTTTTGGTACCGATTTATTTAGGAGAGAGCCCAATCATACAGATAAATAAATAATCCTTGGTTACACGTTGTTTTATCAAGGCTATAATTTTACTCGGAGATATTTACGACTATTCCTTATAATCAGTCGTTGGTTTTGGCCCACGAGAAATATCAAAGGGTGTTGGTGATTTATAAGCCTCTGCTCTAATATCCTGATCTGGCAAAATTTCTTGTTTTTTTGTTGTTCGCTCAAGTTCTAATTCCCTTTTCTTTGTGGGAATTAAATTTTTATCTATTAGCCTTGCGATAAAAGCGTCATAGTGTTTTGAATTAGGAATGATAGGGATTGTAATGGTTAACTTATTATTTTCCCTAATTAGTGTGGCATTAAGTTTGATATTTTGAGCACTTAATTCTTTCTTAAATTGTTTAAATTCATTGTTTATCGCATCATATAAAATAGCGAGATCCTTTTGTTCATCTGTATTAAGCAATTTATTTTCTTTAAAGGTAATCAAGCCTTGAGATAAATCTAGAGATAAAGATAGCAGGGCTAAATCATTATTAAATAGATATAATAAATCCTCTTCAGGAGACTCGTGCCAGACTTCACTAGCTTCCAAAAATGAAGATAATAACATTCCTTCTACAAGGGAAGGCTTTAAATTTAGTGAAGGGATATCTTCGATCTCATATGAATCACCTGAGTCACTTCCTGAGCTATCTCCACCAGTAGAGCCACCGCCGCCATGACCTCGGCAAATAGGTAAGCCAAGAGCTTTACATAAACTGCATGGGTTATTTTCAATAGCCTTGATCCTTGCATCTTGTTTTCTACTTTTATCTTCTATTTTTGGTTTAATACCATTTGCTGATAACGTAACCATCACTGTTACTCTAATATTTTACCGATTTTTAGATTTTAACGTGAGTTAATGGCTTACAAAGTGGAATCTGGGCTGATTTTACAATTTATTTGCAAAAATAGACTTTGCAGTCACTTTGCCAATATAAATTTATAAGTTTAATAAAATCTAACTTTATCTTTAATGGAGATAGGTTTGAACAGGTAAAATTAATAAATAGGATGATGCTAGACTAATACTCCAGGCAAATTTGCTATCTTCTTATTAATTATCTTGAAAATTGTAAAAAGTAATATTGACAAGATTCCTTAAGGTTATTTTTATCAGAGTTACGTTATGATTGATAAAATTGTCTCAGGTGGGCAGACAGGTGTGGATCAAGCGGCCCTTTTAGCTGCTTTAGATTTAGGTTTTGCTATTGGCGGTTGGTGTCCTAAAGGTGGTTTAGATGAAAATGGCGATTGCATTCTAAACAAATACCCTAATCTGCAAGAGGCTACTACAAGTCATGCAGATGAAAGAACAAAATTAAATATCCATGATTCTGATGGTACTATAATTATCGTTCCTAATTGGCCTTTACCTAATAAAATAAAAGATGGAACAGTTTTGACCATTCAGGAGGCTAAAAAACAAGGTAAACCTTATTTAATTATTAATTTAACTACTAAAAAAAATAAAATAAATAATTTAAAAGAATGGATAAGCGCAAATAATATTCACACTCTTAATATTGGTGGCCCCCGCGAGTCTAGTAGTCCTGGTATCTATAAAAGGACATATGACTTTCTTAAGTGTTGTTTACCTCAATTTAAATCTTCTCGGTAATGCACTCTTAATAGCAAGCGCTGCCTGCATCCAGGCTACCTATACTTCAATTTCAAAATTTAGGCTTTTAGCGTGAGGTGGCGCCTAAATTTTGGGAAATTACGATGGGTTGATAATAAATATTTTATTGATAAAATGCCATTGCTGAAAAAAAATTTCATAAATTAGAGAGACTTATAATGAATAAAACCACCTTGCCTACCCTTTTTATATTAAGCAGTATTTTTACAACGCCACTATTTGCTTCAAATTTTTTTCATAAATTAATACCTAGTAGAACGCCAAATCAGGTCACGCATTTACATGCAAAAAAACAAACGAAGCAACACAATAGTAACTATACAAATTTTTCAGGAAGCTGGTCAGGTGGTTGTTCTATAAATGATTATCCAGAGATACCTATGGATTTAACTATAGAAAATGATGCGGAGTATTTTAGTATAGATGGTGAAGAGTTTAGTATAGGACCCCTTCATACAAAAGGAATTTCAGGCGAAAGTAACACGGCAGAGTTTGAACATGCGGTACTTGAGTGGAATCAGGATAGATCTATGTTAACAGTAAAAAGCATGAGTTTTGAAAAATATCGAGATATTAAATCCAATACTACGGAAATTAGTATCATGAAGATGGCTATTTATTTAGATAATGGAAAACTTATTATGAAAGGCCAAGATATAGATTTGGAGCAGGAGATAATTGATCTAACCTGTACTTTTACAAAAAAATAAACATAAATACTAGTTTTTATTTGGCATCCTCAGCAAGGCAAAGATTCATCATAAATGCAATTTGTGTTTAAAACTAGCCTAAACAAGATGCTAGCAATTAAGTTAATAAAAATGTGGTAGTTTGGGCCAAGGCCCAACTTACAAAGTATCAAGAAAGTATTTTTAGGCCAAGGCTTAACGGTTTTTCCTTAACTCAATAGCGATTGGCTCAGCTTCTATGGTCAATCTTACGCGGTCACTCTTAAAATAGCTAAGAAACTTAATGTAATGACAGCAGCGCTTTATACCTGTGGATATACTTTCTGCTTTCTACTTAACTTATTTATATTAATCGCTATTACATAGCCTAGGCGCTTAAACTCCGCTGATTTATCAAATTATATTGAGCCCTTGCCTTATAAAAAAGCACAATGTTTCTTACTAAAATTAGCAATTATAAAATTTTGTACTATGTTTAAACTGTAGTAGTTAATTATGGACTATTAACTAAAGAGGGAACAATATGAAAAAGTTAATACTCACAGGAACTTCTGTTGCTATACTTTCAGCAGCCTTAGTTGGCTGTGGCTTTAATACTATGGACACAGTTGGTGGTACTCTTGTTAGCACAAGCACAGGTGTTGTAAATACAACTGGCGCAGTAGTTAGTGATACAGTTGGTGGTGTGGCTGTGTTGACAGGCCAACCTGTTGTTTATCGAGATATGGTTGCTTTCCGCAAGCATGGTGTTATTTATCGTAATGGTCATACTTATACAGTTCGCCATGGCCGTTATGTAATGATACACTAATCTAGTTTTGCCCTTCATTGATTTGTTTAATGAAGGGCATCTTTAAACTTTTACAGCGCTCAATTACATTTCAATAAATTTTGCACGGTTCTCTATTTAGGTAGAATTTTTTCTTATTCAATCTATCCTTCTAGTAAATTAATTTCTATATACATTAACCTTTAAAATTTAACTTATCCCATTTGCTTAATCTTCTCCGAAAGCGATAAAATTGTAATTATTTTCTATACTTAATTAGTAATAACAGAATAGATTATGCTAAATGCAACCTTTATAGGTATTTGTAATATTTAATAAAAGCGAAATAAGCTGGATAACTAGCTGAAGTATTTATTAATCTAATTCATTATTTCAGGAGTGGTGCTCATGAGAATAGTTCTGGCTTGCTTTCTTTTGGTAATAAGTAGCTTATTAACAGGCTGCTGGACAACCCACTCAGGACAGAAGTCAGGTATTATTGTCAAAGTCGCAAAAGAGGGCCGTTATTGGGGAACGTATGAAGGGGAATTAATTCGCGGTGGGCTTGATAACGCAAGTGGCGCAACTGGGCGGGAATTCCATTTCACGCTTGGCCAATTCAAATCTGATTTAGTAAAGAAAGCAATTTATGCTATGGAAAATAACAAACATGTCGTGCTGACTTATCATTGCGAAGCCTTTACTTTTCCCTGGAGTGGAGAGACAAAGTGTTTCGTCGATAATATTAAAATTTTAGAATCTACGAAGGCACAGTAAACTATTCCAATATAGTTAAACTTTAAAAATTTTATCTTTAGCTATTTAGATTAAGGTTATCTAGATAGCGTTTTTATAGACTTACATCAAATCAAAAATAGGAAGCATAAGAAATAGATGCATCTATAAATATCTTAATCGTAATGAATTAAGTATTTAAGCCAGGAACAGAAAAACGTTGTTTGTCTTGAAGGCGTAAAGCAGTAAGACGCCCACCCCATAAGCAACCTGTATCTAGAGCATGGATGCGAGAATGAGGGCATTTACCTTGCAAGGCTGCCCAATGACCAAAAACAATATCCGCCTCAATTTCTTGCCTTCCCGGTACAGAAAACCAAGGTATAAATGCTGGAGGCGCTTTTTCAACGGTTCCTTTATAATCTAAATGTAACTCACCATGCGTTCCGCAAAAGCGCATTCGGGTAAAATAATTTGTAATAATCCGCCACCTATCAAAACCAGTAAGATGAGGTGACCAAACATTCGGTAGATTGCCGTACATATGATTTAAATAATCTTTATAATCTTCACCTCTTAAAACGGTTTCAAGCTCTAAAGCACATGCCTTAGCAGTAGCAAAATTCCATACAGGTGCTATGCCGGCATGACACATAACAATGTTGAATTGCTCGCTGTAATATAAAAAGTGTTGTCTACGTAACCAGTGTCCTAGTTCATATCTATCATCGGCTAATAAAATAGATTGCAGGGTATCATCTTTATTTTTTCTAGTAGCGTTACCAAAGAGTTTATTTAATAAATGTAAGTCATGATTTCCTAATGTAATAGGAGGTTTAATAGGTAAATTTTTAACAAATCGTAGTACCTCTAAAGATTGAGGGCCACGGTTGACCAGATCGCCAACAAACCAGAGTTTATCAGTATGTTCATTAAATTGGATATGCTCAAGTAAACGTAGGAAGGGTTCGAAACAACCTTGTATATCACCAATAACATAGTCAGCCACGTGAAGTTAACCCAGAATTTAATTTCGAATCTGGAGTTTTTAAAATGTTTGCTTGTTGCCATTGGCCAGCTGCATTTAATACCTCTAGCGAAGTTGTTACATTAGTTTGTTGAGGTGCAGTGAAATTACTGGAAAATTGCGATAAGTGAATAGTTTCTATATCAGATAAAGTTGCTGTCTTACCAGTGTTTAAATTATAAAACTGTACTGAAGCAGGTAAGGCTACAGCATAATGACTAAATATGATACCACTTTGCATTTGTTTTGTATTAGTTTGCTCAAAGCGAGCTATAGGATTACCATCTGGGCCAACTTGATGTAATTTTAAAGATAAAAAACCATTTTGGGCTGCTTGCCAATTTTTGTATTCGGGATGTTCCCGAACAAACCATTTAAAAATCTCAGGAGACATTAATAAGCCGCCTGGAACCATAAATAAAGGCGCTTTATTAATCATAATAACTCTGGATTCTAAGGATTTAGTCAGCCACTGAATAAATTGTATACCGATTTGTTGCTCTAGCTCACTGATAGATTCTGGAACAAATCCTGTAAATGTCCCTGCTCTTCCATAGCGGTTGTGTTTATTACTTGAGGGTTTGAAATTTAATTGATTGAGGTATCTTTGTAATGCTATTGCATCGGCGCGAATTAATATAGCGCCTAAAGTTCCTGCTGAATAAGGATCTTCATTAAGTAATGCAAGCCAAACAGCTAAAACTTGAGTATTTGAAACGATCCAACTAAAACCGCTTGTTGGCATTAAAGTTCGGGCTAAGAGAATATTTAAACGACGACGTAAATCAATATCACCTTCTTTTTGAAAACTGTAGTTATAATGGCTACCTATAGAAACTAAATTTTCCAGCAGCGGGTTCCATAATTTTAGGAACTGCCCATTATTGTCATAAAGCTCAACTAAATAATCAATTTGTAATTTGCCAATACCTTGTAATAAGGCTGCAGAAAATAAAGCATACTGCCATAATCTCTGCTCTTCTGAGTAGTCTGCATTTTCTTCTAATAATACAAATTTTTTAAATAAGTTAAGCGCTGCTTCAGTTCGATTAAGCGCATAATCTAACAGGCCGCCTGGTTGGGAATAGTAACTGTTTGAAGTTTCTGGTAAGTTTTGTGCATGATTAACAAGATTATGAATAATACTTAAACAAAGGCTATCAAATCGTGATTTTTCTAAAGCGCATGTGGTACGAATTTGTTCTAGCAACAAAGCCCTTTTCTCGTCAGAAAGTACTTCTTCTACAGTCAAGATTCGTGTTAAATCCTTTAATGGCTTAGCCTGCCCTGTACCTTTTTTACTGTATCGATGAAACAAGTTAATCTCCAAAAATTTAGCCATAATCTATTATACCACTACTTGTGTTTTAAATTTGTTTTATCTGATAAAAAATTAGCTACTTTAATATAGTTTAGTAGACTAATTTGTTCAGGCCTATAACCAGGATCAATCCCTAAATTAGTTAATTCTTGTGCGCTAATAAGTGATTTTAAATTATTAGCCAATGTTTTACGCCGCATTGAAAATGCGGTTGCTACTAAATTTTGTAATATTTTAAGGTCAGCAGCTGGATGAGGTAAAGTTAAGTAAGGCACTAATTTTACTACAGCTGATTTTACCTTAGGCTTAGGATAAAACGCCTCTGGCGGTACATCAAATAAATGAGTAACTTCACAATGGTACTGCACGATAATACTTAATCGGCCGTAATCTTTGTTGCCAGGTTCTGCGCTTAAACGTTCAACGACTTCTTTTTGCAACATAAAATGCATGTCTTTGATATTACTAATAAAAGATAGTAAATGTAATATTAAAGGAGTAGAAATATTATAAGGTAAATTACCTACAATACGTAGCTGATTTCCCCAGGTATTATAAGGAATTGCTAGTGCATCGGCAGCTATAATTCTTAATTGCTCTGGGTTAAAGGCCTGACTTAGGAAAGCCTGTAAGTCTCTATCAATTTCAACAACTGTTAGTTTTTTTAAATGTTTTAATAGTAAACTGGTCAATGCGCCTTTTCCCGGGCCAATCTCTAAGACGTTATCCTCAGGATGCAGGCAAAGTGCATTGATAATATTCGCAATAATTGCCTGATCTTTTAGAAAATTCTGGCCAAATCGTTTCCGCGGCTTATGATTCACTTAAATACCTCAAAACTATACAAGAGCTATTATAACCTTAAGGGGAGCATAAATGTGTTATTCTAACGTTTAATTTGAATTTTTTACAAAATTTGATAAAGATTAATGACAGCTAAGATAAGAGTCACCTATGTTAGATTAGGAGCTGTGGACAATTCATTTTTTCAAAACGCTTAAAATGCCTACGTTCCACGTAGGTTTATAGAGCACACATAGGGCTTATAAAGCCGTTGTTAACAGGCCCTAGTTTATACTGCTGATTTTTTTAATGACATAACTAACTAGAATCGCTAACGATCAATTTATGAACAAATTATTGTATAAAATTCAATCTTTGTTTTAATTTAAGTTAAATAGTCAGAAGAAAGGTTGCTCCTTATCAAGAATAAAATTATGCTAACTTAGAATTTAACTTATCAAGCGAGTTCATGTTAAGCCACTTATTAGAATTAAGACAACGTGCTCTGCTGGTGATAAGTATCTTTCTAGGCTTCTTTTTATTATTTTTTTACTTTTCTCAGCAGCTCTTCTATTGGCTTGTAAAGCCATTGATTTCTATTCTACCACCTGACAATTTTATTATTGCGACTCAAATTACCTCTCCAATTCTAACACCGCTTAATTTAGCTGCTGATACAGCCTTACTTTGTACAGCGCCGGTCGCGCTTTACCATATTTGGCAGTTTGCAGCACCAGGGCTTTATGCGCGTGAACGACAGAAGTTAGGTAGTAGTATTTTATTAAGTATTTCCTTATTTATTATTGGCGTCTTATTTTGCTTTTATATTGTCTTACCTTTTATGTTTCAATTTTTTACTAAAGCAACGCCTTTTCCTGTAAAGATAATGCCTGATATGGCAGGTACGCTAGATTTTATTACACGCATGTTGCTGTTGTTTGGTTTCTGTTTTCAAGTACCCCTCATTTGTTTAACATTGGTTCATCTAAACTTAGTAAGTATCACTAACTTACGCCAAATTCGTCCCTATATTATTGTTGGCGCCTTTACCCTCGGGATGTTATTAACTCCGCCTGATGTTTTATCTCAAGTTATGCTTGCGGTCCCCCTGTGTATTTTATATGAGCTTGGTATTATTTTAGCCTTCTATAGAAAGAAAAATACTTAAGTTTGTAAGCCTAATAGCCGATAAAAAACATGTTCTATCCTTATCAAAAGGAAGGTAACATGCAAAAAGTGGCGAAGTTTAATATTGGTGATTGTGTAGTGCATCAGCGACATGGCTATCGAGCAGTCGTCATCGATATTGATCCGTTATTTCAAGCCTCTGGCCGCCCTAACCCACAAGCAACTAAGCGTGATTTTGCCACTCGCAATCCCTGGTATCGTCTACTAGTTGATAACAGTAGTCAAATGACTTATGTAGAAGAGTGCTATTTACAATTAGATCTTTTTGAACATGAAATTGATAATCCGAATCTTTCTTCTTATCTTAAAAAACAACAAGGTCGTTATCATAGTAATATAAGCAGGCACTAAGTATTTCTAACCATTAATATTAATAAGCCCACAAAAGCAATTAGAATAAGAGCTAGTATTCCTATAGTAAAAAAGCTTTTATTTAAATTGTCGCGACTAAATAAATCGGGTCGATATTTAATACTGCGATACATAAACCATATAATTAATCCAGCACCAATAAGTCCTAAAATTTGATAAACAGTTTCCATTAAATTACTCCTTTTTTGCTTCAAAGCTAAATGCATCAGAATACATATGATTAATTGGAATTCCTTGGCCGACTAATACATCTCGAATGTCATAAACCATATCGAATGGGCCACCAATAACAATTTCATATTTATCCAAGTCATGTGGGTGTTGCTTAAATACATAATTAGCAATTTTATCTTTTAAATTGGTATTAGATAAAAGAGGAAAATAACGAAAATGGTCAACATGTGTCTGCCACTGCTTAACTTTTTCATCCATATACAAGTCACTTTGGGAGCGCGCGCTCCAGTAAAGTTCAAAAGGCCTTGAGTCACCTGTGGCTAATAATTGTTCTATCATCGCTTTAATAGGTGCAAAGCCAGTTCCACCAGCAATAAACAGAATAGGCACATCTGTCTTTAATTTATTTAAATGACAATCGCCAAAAGGTAAACGGATATTAACGGCACCTTGCTGTTTAATCTCAGCAAAGAGAGCACGATTACAAAGGTCTTGCTGAACATGCCGAATGTGAAGCTCATATTTATGAGATCCTAAAGGCGCATTAGCAATAGAATAACTTAAATAGTCATTGGCCAAGGAAATTTGTAAATATTGGCCTGCTTGATAATCAATGTAATGACTAGGCGAGAGTATTAGTTTAATGACTCTGTCAGTTAGCGGCGCAATACGCTCAACCTGCGCACTGATTAAAGCATGGTTCACGATGATAGTCCTAAATGTTGCCAATAAGCTTCTACGGCCTTAACAATATCATGATCCATTGTGATAGGCTCACCCCATTCACGTTGTGTTTCGCCAAGCCACTTACTCGTTGCATCTAATCCCATTTTTGAGCCAAGTCCCGAAATAGGTGAGGCGAAATCTAAGTAATCAATGGGTGTATTATCCATTAAAACAGTATCACGTAATGGATCCATACGAGTAGTCATTGCCCAGATAACATCTTGCCAATTGCGTGCGTCAATATCGTCATCACAAACAATTACAAATTTTGTATACATGAATTGTCTCAAGAACGACCAAACGGCCATCATAATTCGCTTAGCGTGACCTGGATATTGTTTTTTAATTGTAACGATTGCTAATCGATAAGAACATCCTTCTGGAGGCAAGTAAAAATCTACAATTTCCGGGAACTGTTTTTGCAGCAGCGGTATGAATACTTCATTTAAAGCCACACCTAGGATAGCAGGCTCATCAGGTGGGCGGCCAGTATAAGTACTATGATAAATAGGTTGATCACGATGGGTTATACGTTCCACTGTAAAAACAGGAAAGGACTGTACTTCATTATAATATCCAGTATGATCGCCATAAGGGCCTTCGGGTGCTTCAACACCTGGCTCTAAATAGCCTTCTAATACAATTTCAGCATTGGCTGGCACGTGCAAATCATGACCTATACAACGTGTTAATTGGGTACGTTGGCCACGTAAAAGTCCTGCGAAAGCATATTCAGATAGGGTATCAGGAATGGGCGTTACTGCAGCAAGGATGGTTGCAGGATCAGCACCTAATGTAACAGCAATAGGAAAACGCTCGCCTGGATAGGCTTGTTGCCAGGCTTGAAAATCTAAGGCGCCGCCTCGATGAGACAACCAACGCATAATCAGTTTATTTCTACCTAGCACTTGCTGACGATAAATACCCATGTTTTCTCGCGCTTTATCAGGGCCTTTAGTTGTTACTAACCCCCAAGTAATTAAGGGTGCGGCATCTTTTGGCCAACAAGTCTGAATTGGTAGGCGATACAAGTCAACTTCATCTTTTTCCCATACATGGGTTTGACAGGCCGCATAATTGACGTATTTTGGTGCCATATTTAAAGCTTGTTTTAAAAGAGGCAATTTATTAAAGGCATCTTTAAACCCTTTTGGTGGTTCGGGTTCTTTTAATGCAGCTAGCAATTTACCTACTTCTCTTAAAGCTGTAATACTTTCTTCACCCATGCCTAATGCGACACGTTCTACTGTTCCAAAAAGATTGGTTAATACAGGTATTGAGGCTTGTTTAGGTTGGGTAAAGAGCAGCGCCGGCCCTTGGGTCCTTAGAACTTTATCACTGACTACTGTCATTTCGAGATAGGGCGATACAGGGTAATCAATACGCTTTAATAAGTTACGCGCTTCAAGCTGTTCAATAAAATCCCGCAGGTCAGAATACTTCATATTATTTGAGAGCAAATCATTTAGACACTGATTATGTCATAGTCATTCTAGGAAAGAATAGTTTTTATTGTATAGCGTCACCTACTAAGCTTTATACTTCGTTGCAAGCTTGCTCGGCTCAGTCATGTACTTAGTTATACACTCCTTCGCCTCGCTCACTTGCGCTTTGTCTAAAATTTAGTGGCTGACGTTATACTTAGAATTTTAAGTCTTACTCTAGGCTTGTCACCAAGATTAAAAATGGTATAGTGCAGCAAGATATGATTTAAATTTAACCATGAAGTCTATTAAGGTTTGATGCTTTTGTTAAACATTAGGTTAATACGTTTAGTGCTTTGTTGGGCCTTAGCTATGGTTTTAGGGGGGCTTAATCTTTATGCTGCTCCTATAACAACTTCCCCTAAAGAAAATAGCTCATTATATCGTTGGGTCGAAGCGCCTAAACAAGAAGCCCTAGAGGTTAGCCAGGCAAGTCAACGTTTAGAAACTGCGATTGCTAATCCTGAATATATGCTCAAAAATTGGGTTGAATTACCGACTGCACCCAATATAAGAAATAAGAAAATCCAACGCTTAAGTTTAAGAGAAGCTATTTTATTGGCTTTACGCTATAACCCTAATATTCAGAATGCTGAGCTTGATAGAATTATCCAGCGCTACCAGTTGCGTCTAGCAAATAATGAATTTGAATTGCAGTATGCTTTAGAAGGGGCTGCTTCTATTGAGAATAATCGTTTTAGTGGTGTAGGCCATAGTGTCAATAAATCTCTCTATGTTTCGCCAGAGGTATCCTTAAGAACTAAATATGGAACAACGTTAAATGTAGGTATAGATAATAATGTACCTAACTATAATACTTTTACGCCCGTACTTAATTTTTCTTTTACCCAGCCATTATTACGAGGTTTTGGTAAAAATATTAATGAAGCGAGATTATTAGATGCGCGTGATGCAGAATTCATAAGTAAAATTAGCTTAAAGCAATCTATTATTGATCAAATCACGCAAGTAATTAGTGCTTATCGTAACTTAATTTTAAGTGGCAATAACTTAGAAAATCAGCGTCGTCAATTAGAAGAAGCGCGCCGAACTTTTGAAATTAATCAAAAGAAAATTGCAGCAGGGCAACTAGAACCTACGGGCAATATCCAACAATCTTATCAAATTGAGTCATTAAGCTTAATGGTTGAACAGGCAGAAAATGATTTTAAAACAGCAGCGCAAGATTTATTACAAACAATTGGTCTTGATCCAAATATGCACCTTGCTGTACCTAGTGACGTGAATTTAGATCATGTTAAAGTACCCAATCTGCAGCAGTCTATTGATATTGCGCTTGATCATAATAGCCAATATTTAGCGCAAAAAATGGCCTTGAAAGCAGATGAAAGAGCTTATAATTTGGCTAAAAATGATCAACTCTGGGAACTTAACTTAAGCGGTGGTATTCAATCCGGTACAACGTCCGATGTAACAGGCCTTAATCGAGGCTTACGAGGCATTTATAATGGTCGTAATATAAATGAATCAATAAGTTTATCTCTTCATATCCCTATTAATGATGTCAGTCGGCGCAGTCAATTAATTAACGCTAAAGTTAAGCTAGAAAGAGATAGATTAAATTTAATTGCCTCAAAACGTGCGCTTATTACCACAATTACCAATACCATCAATGCCATCCAAAGCCAAGCTAAACAGTATCGATTAGCAGAAAAGCAGGTTAGATTAGCTAGGCAATCTTATGAATTAGAAAAGAAAAAATTGCAAGCTGGTATTGCGACAGCGCTTGATGTAAGTAATACCCAAAATCAACTGATACAAGCCCAAGCAGGGCTAATTAGTGCTAAAATAGCTTACCTTAACCAACTCTCAGCCCTGCAGCGCTTATTAGGTACAACCTTAGATGAATGGCAGATTAAGCTTAGGTACGGTCAATGAAAATTATTTCAACAGTAACAATTGCATTATTATCAAGTCTACTAATAGGCTGTAGTGGCTCTAATAAGCCTACAGCAAGTAAACAACAGACTTATACTGTTAAGGCAGAACCTGTTCATAAAACATTGTATTTTACAGGTACTATTCAGCCTCTTCATGAAAGTGCGATTACATGTCCAATGGATGCTGTAATTGAAACGATGAATTATAGCTATGGACAAGCAGTTAAAAAAGATGAGGTAGTTATTACTTTAAATTCGACAGAGTTACAAAAGCAATATAATGAAATTTTAACTGATTACTTGAAAGCGAAAGATAATTTTACTATTGCGAAAGCTAAATTTACGGGTACAGATGAACTGTGGAAAGCAGGTCTAATTGCTAAAAATAATTATTTAAGTGAGAAGTCAAGTTTAGATACAGCACGTGTTGCACTGATGCAGTCAACCCGTAAGTTAACAGAGATGCTAGATAAAATAGATGATACTGATGCTAAAAGTTTATCGACTTTAAGTATTGCAGAATTTAATAAAGTTAAAGAGGCTTTAACAAGGAATCACAACCTCATTCATTTAAAAGCGCCTGCTCAAGGTATATTGCTTTCTCCTCCTAAAACAGGTGAAGAAAAATCAGGTCACTTAAAAGTAGGATCAGCAGTCAAAGCAGGGCAGGTTATTGCTTTAATTGGTGATCTAAGTGGGATTAGTGTAGAAATTGATGTACCTGAAATTGATATTGATAAGATTAAACCTGGTATGCAAGCCAAAATAACAGGTGTTGCTTTGGGTAAAGAGGTCTTGGCAGGTAAAGTAGTTGCTATTAATGCACAAGCATCAAGTACAGGCAGTAATGGACTGCCTTCTTTTAACGCTATTGTTGAAGTTAAACAGCTAACAGCCAAGCAACAAGCACTAGTTAAGGTAGGAATGAGCGCTGCTATTGAACTTTCTCTTGAAGAAAATAATCAATTAGTTATTCCCATTGCTGCTATAAAACGCGAGAAGGGTGCCAGCGTAGTGCGAGTACTTGCAGAGGGTAGAATTGCAACACGTCAAGTAGCGACAGGTCCGGCCCTTGCAGATAAGGTGATTATCGAATCGGGCTTAAAAATAGGTGATACAGTAGTCTATGATGGATAAGCCACTTATACAGATCAGGGAATTAGTTAAAAATTATTCTCTAGGAGGAGTAACAAGTCAGGTATTAAAAAAAGTTTCCTTATCTGTTGACTCTGGCGAGTTATTAGCTATTGTTGGCGCCTCAGGTTCAGGTAAATCAACCTTAATGAATATCATTGGTTTACTTGATAAAGGTGACAGCGGCTCTTATCTCCTTAATCAGCGTAATGTAGCAGCACTCAATCAAGACGAGTTAGCGGCGCTGCGTAATCTACAAATTGGTTTTGTATTTCAACAATTTAATCTTTTGTCACGCTTTACAGCGAAGCAAAATGTAGCACTACCTCTAATTTACAGAAACAATATTAATACCGCTGAGATAGACGAGCGGGTTATGCAAGCTTTGGCGCGGGTTGGTATGGCAGCATTTGCCGAGCATCGCCCTACTCAACTATCCGGTGGACAGCAACAGCGGGTGGCAATTGCCCGCGCCTTAGTAGGCGAACCCCAAGTTATTCTTGCTGATGAACCAACAGGTGCGCTTGATTCAAGAACAGGTACTGAGGTTTTAAATTTGTTTCTAACTTTGCACGCTGAAGGTCGAACTATTATTATGGTAACTCATGATAACCAAGTTGCTGCACAATGTAGTCGACGTATTACCATAGTAGACGGCCAAATTGTCGCTGAGAGTAAGTCATGAGTTTATTAAGTCATTGCCAACAAGCGGTCATTAATTTAAATGCAGCAAAACTACGCTCTTTTCTTGCTGTGTTAGGCATTTTAGTTGGAACTGCTGCTGTTGTTGCATTAATCAGTTGTGGCCAACTTGCAACTGAAAAAGCTTTAGCTCAGTTTAAAGCGCTTGGGACTGACTTACTTGCTGTTTCTTTATTTCAACAAGAGCAAAAACAAAATTCTCAAAGTGGCGGCAACGAAGTGCCTTTAGCAGTATGGCGGCAAATCCCTGATAGGATTTCAGCGGTAAAAGAAATAGCACCTTATGCCACAGCTTATCAAACAATAAGTTTTCAAGGATTTCCTTTAAGAGGTGCGATTGTTGGGGCTGATGATGCGTTAGCTCGCATTATTCATATTGATATGGCTGAAGGTCATTTTGTTTCTTTTGTTGAATCATTTGAACACTATTGCGTTATAGGCAGTGGACTTGCAGGGCAGTTAAAGCAGATCACCTTAGATAATCCTGTTGGTAAACAATTACGTATAGGCCAAGCGATGTATACCATTATTGGTATTACCAAGCCGTGGCAGGAGAGTGGTTTTTTTAATGAAGACATTAATCAAGCGGTAATCGTGCCTATTTCAGGCATTGCTTTAATTAGTAAGGATAGTAAAATTAATAATGCTATTATGCTTTTAAAGCCTAACAGCCCAATTGATGAAGTCATTGCAGAGCTTAAGCATTATATCACTTCTTATGCGCCTAAAATGAGTGTATTTCCTCGTAGTGCTAAACAGATTATTGCCAGTATGGAAAGTCAAGGTCGTATTTTTACGCTGCTTTTAGCAGTCATTGGTGGTATTTCTTTATTAGTGGGTGGTATTGGCGTGATGAATGTCATGTTAGTTTCTGTTAGTGAGCGTAAAAAAGAAATAGGCATTCGTAAAGCAGTTGGAGCTCGTAACCAAGAAATTCAACTGTTATTCCTGGTGGAATCGGTTATTCTATCGTTATTAGGTGGAATCTTAGGTGTGATTTTAGGCTTACTATTTACAGCAGGCGTTGCTTATTTTAGTGGTTGGACATTTATGTTCTACCTATTACCACCTGTTGCTGGATTTGCTGTATCTGTTGCGACAGGTATTTTCTTTGGTTTTTATCCTGCTAAACGGGCAGCTAAAATGGAACCTATCGTTTCTTTACGTAGTGAATGATTTATTCAATCTACTTAAGTTTGCAACATCCAGAGTTTGTCCTATTCTTAATAAAGCGAGCAAAGGTTAATGCTCTCTAGACAAATGGAGTTGCATATGAAAATTATAACTTCGTTTTTGTTAGCTTTAAAATAGTTCTAGGGGTGCTGCTATGTATAATTCTTATGGCACGGCTTTTAATTTTTAGCTGATTTGTGACATAAATTCTTTCCTTACCCCTTGAATTTTGCAAAATAATTAATATTTATAGGCATATCATCTTTCATGAAGGAGGAATTAAGTATGAACAATTTAAAACGTAGTGATTATTTTCCATCATTATACCGAGACATCAATTCTTTATGGGATAATTTTTTAAGAGGTCAGCAAGACGACTCTTCTTTCGTTGCAACAAGTGCTTGGGCACCATCAGTAGATATTAAAGAAGAGAAAAACCAATTTATTGTTATTGCTGATATTCCTGGTGTTAATAAAGAAGACATTCATATCTCACTTGAAAATAATTTATTAACGATTCAGGGAGAACGGCATTTCGACAAAACTGAAGAAAAAAATGGTTATACGCGGGTAGAACGTGTTCAAGGACAATTTTGCCGCCGCTTTAGTCTACCACAAACTGCAGACGATGCTAAAATAAGCGCGAAATACAAACAAGGGGTTCTTGAAATTACCATCCCTAAAAAGAAAACCGCTCTTGAAAAGAAAATTGATATTAAAGTCGAAGAGTAATCTTTAAATTCCAAGGCAGCTTTGTTTGGAATTTGTCTATTTTGACCTAGATCCCGTACAAATACTTCGCATTTTACGGGATAATGTTCGTTTAGCAACATAAAAGAGCTTTTAGCTCTCTTATGTCGAACTCACGTTAATTAAGAAAATATCAATAAATAATCTGTTATATAAAATTTATTAAGCGCTAGTTAATTTTGACTAACGCTTAATTTATTTCCTAAATAATACTACATGAGCTACTTCTTGTTTGTTGTGGCTGCTGTTGAGGGGGTTGCGCAGCCACAGGAATAACAACTTGGGGCTGTTGTATGTTGTTTGCTGGTGCTGCTAAAGCTTGTTGCGCTCGCTGTATTTGTGCCTTTATTTCACCCTCGCTCCATCCTAATGATAAAACACCTGCATAAAAAGCTTCTAATAAGAAGCTAGCGCGACAAAGGGAATCAACATTATTTTCTTCACAATTTTTATCTTGAGTAAAAATTATAATGGCTAAAACTAATTGCGCTGCAGCAAGTAAACCTAGGGCGCCATTTTGTAGCCGTTCTTTTGTTTCTATATCAGAACGAAAAGCAGCATAGAAACCCGTAATGGTTTGTATAATTTTTTGGGGAATTTGCACAATAGGTGTAATGTTATCGCTCAGATTAGCAATAAAGTTACCAATTATTTGCGTAAATGCAGCTACTTTCTTAGCGCCCAAGCCTGGGGTTGTTGGTAACCTCAAGTTGGCTTGTTGCATAGCCGCTGCAATTTCACTTACGCCCCATCCTAATGATAAAAGACTTGTATAGAAAATTTCTAATAAAAAAGTACTCTGACAAATGGGCTCAGAATTATCTTCGCAGGTTTGATTCTGAAAGAATAAGGTAGTTGCCAAGCCTAATTGTGCTGTAGCGAGTAATGCTAGCAGGCCATTTTGCACTTTTTCAATCGTTTCAACATCTGAGCGAAAGAGGGTTGAAAACTCAATAATTGCTTGAACAAGTTTTTGGGGGATTTGTAAAGTTGGATTAAATTTATTTCTCGATGTATTAGAAGCAAGACTAGATACGATCTGAGTCAGTGCGCTAGATTTATGAGCATTTAGACCCGCTTCTGAGGTTTTGTAAGATTCAAAAAACGTAACTGGCATACTTTATCCTAAAATTGGTTGTTTAAAGCCTTATTTTACACAAAAAATACCCTTATTGTCCAATATTAATTCAATTAAGAGTTTATTATTTTTAACACATAAGTAATATATTGTAATTAAATCAAAATGGAATTATGATCGCGCGAAGATTGCAATTGTTGCTTACAATGTACTTCTTTAAAACTAATAGAACAAATGAAGAACTTCAAGAGACACTAAAAATAGTTAGTATAAAACAATGGTGGATAAGTACTCGAGATGAATATACAAAATTTAAAGGGCTGGCAACTTATCAAACTCATTTACTAGATAAAACAATAGCAGCATTGGATATTCAAGTAAAAAATGGGGTTTATGAGTATAAATTAGATCAATTAAAGGTGCTTTATACTCAATTATCGAATTGGGAGTCAATACACGCTATTCGTTTTAGATCCTCTCATCGAAGCATACAAGTTGAAATTTTAAAAAGTTGGCTTGAAGAAAGAATTTATTTTTCTAACTGTACTGATGTAAATTTACCCATTAAGTATCAAGAAACTGTCTCTGGCGCCATGAAAGATTTAGGTTTAAAGGAACCTAATCAGCAATTGGAATTAAACAAACAAAGCCTTTATTATTGGTGGAAAGCTAAAAGTAATCTTGGATTTTTTAGTTGGCGTACTAAAGCAACTAAGGAATTAGACGAGCTTATTTATTGGTATTCAACGAATGTAATTATTGATAATCTGGATGCTCTACAAAAAATTATGGAGGGTATTCATGTCTGGCTTAATGAGCGCCAAAACGTTAGTCATCCTTCACGAGTAGCAGCAGTGATTAATTTAAAAAAGATTATAACCTTAGAGATGGCAAGAGAATTGCAAGTTCTTAAGCAGAATACTTTAATTAATAATTCAGATAATACATTGGATAATCTAATTTAGTTAGACTATAGTTCTCTTTTTTTATTTATTTAAATAATATGTACTTTAAGCTAATAGGTCTTGCTTTAATCCATATTTTCATTATTAGTCTTAGCAATCTTCTCGTGCAGCATCCACTTACATTGTTAGGCTTTCATACAACTTGGGGCGCATTTTCTTATCCTTTAATCTTTATTTGTACTGATCTAACAACGCGGCTTATAGGAGCTTCTGAAGCACGTCACGTTATTTATGTCGCCATGCTACCTGGCTTAATTTTATCCTTTCTTATTTCAAATTGGCTCGAATATGGACACTTGGGAATTTTAAATTTACTTATCTTAAGAATCACCATGGCGAGTTTTTTGGCCTATGTCCTAGGTCAATTATTAGATATTTTTTTCTTCCAGAAATTAAGACACTATAATCCATGGTGGATGGCGCCAAGTATTGCCACTATTTTTGGAAATTTCTTAGATACTTTTTGTTTTTTCTTTATTGCCTTTTATCACAGTAGTAATTCTTACTTAAACGCCCACTGGTTAGAAATTGCGACTGTCGATTTAGGATTTAAAATTCTAATAAGTTTAATATCTTTTGTTCCTCTCTACGGTTTGCTATTAAACTGGCTACTTAGACAACGCTGTTGCAAATCTAAAAACTATTTAAGCATAGCGGCAATTGCAATACATCCTTTGCCGGCATGTAAACCGATGGCAATTGATACAGGATCAATAAATAAAGGTTCTTTTTTAAATGCTTCAGTAGTCATCCAAGCAAACTCTTCTGCTTTTTGCGGTACGCCTGCATGAATAATACAATAACTATCTAATTCATTGCTCTGCATTAGTGTACTAACATTAATAACAAGCTTACTTAAGGCTTTAATTTCGTTAAATGCCTTATCAATAAGAATCACTCTACCTTCTTTATCTAATGAAATAATAGGTTTTACCCCAGTATACTGTGCAAATCTTCCTTTTAATTTACTTACGCGGCCCGAACGTATTAAAGAATCAAATTGATTGACCATAATAAAAAAGTAGGTTTTACTGATTTTCTCTAATAAAGCTTCTTTAATTTCATTAATAGATAATTTCTGCTTGATTAACTCAGCAGCATAACTTAGCAATAATCCTTGACTGCCAGAAACATGACAGGTGTTAATCACATGAACATTAGAGTAGTGCTTGGCAACATTTAATATGGCGTTATAAGTGCCACTTAATGCCTGAGCCACACTAAGAATAAGAACTTGTTCATAATTTTTGGCAAGATAACTAATTTTTTCATTTATAGAAGCATAGGTAGGTGACGAGGTGGTGGGGTAGGTTTTTAATGTTGCTAGAATGTTAAAAACATGATTAGCGTCAAAACAATAATTATCTAATAAATCGTGTCCATCTAATTGAACATTAAGCGGTATTAGATGAATTTGATGTTGATCTAATAGTTGCTGAGGAATACTAGCACTTGAGTCAGTTACTAAAGCAATTGGATGTTTTTTTTCATAAATGGATTGATATTGTCGCAGCATGTCATCTACTTTGGAATATTGGATTTTTCCAATTTGGCGCAAATTAGTAAAAATTGTGGGCGGATCATTACTATGAATGTGAACACGACATAAATTTTGATTTACAGTAATAACCATACTATCACCCAAATCACCTAATAGATGAGTTAATTTTGTTTGGCTCAGGTTGTTTCCTGCTAATAAAGCTTCAGTACAATAACGGTTTATTGGCGGTTTGCTATGATGAGGGAACTCGTGTAAGTTTTGATCAAAATTAAAATCTACTTTTTCTGGTTTTTTAGTTGGATTTGCTAAAAACTCCGTAAAGCCTTGAATAAAAAAACTAAAGCCTAACGCGCCAGCATCAACCACATGCGATTCTCTAAGTAATTGAAGCGTCTGCATAGTTGACGCTAGCGCTTTATCAACTACATCTTTAGTATTTTGTAGAAGAATGTTAAAGCAAGCAATATGTAGCGCTTCATCCATTAAACTATTAGCCCATGCGTCCATCACTGTTAGAATTGTTCCTTCTACAGGATTAACGATGGCTTTCCGAACACTAATACAAGCCGTTTTAATCAAATTAGCAAAATCGATGGTTTCTAATGTATTAGGTAAGGGTGACTCTAAAAAGCCATTAAAAAATTGAGATAAGATCATGCCAGAGTTACCACGAGCGCCCAAAATACCAGCATTTGCTAAGGATTGACACGTTTCAGAAAAAGTAGGCTTAAGCACCGCATGATTAATGATAGCCTGAGCTGTTGCTGCCATGTTATTACCTGTATCACCATCGGCGACAGGAAACACATTAATTGCATTTAATGTCTCGCGATGATCAATAATTGATCGGCAAGCATTAATAATAGCAGAATAAAACAATTCGACATCAAGTTTAAGTAATGTCATTGTTTTAATTTAATTAATTAGGGTAAATTAAATAATAGACTTAGTTTGTAAGCTCTGCATCCTTGTGAAGTGTTTTAAGTGAATTTTTTTACAAGCGCTTGCTTAAAATAGCAAATTATACTACTTAATTTAAACCTTTAAAGGTTTATTTAACTAATTAAGTAAGTTGCTTTATCAGCTTCTGGTTCCTCAGCAGTTAGTTGACTAGGATAAAAAAATGTTTGCCTTCTGCTAGGTGAATTTAAAACATCCTCACTAGTAGAGCTGATATTTTCTGATCCGAACTTTAGGCTTCTGGCGGCGCAGATTTCTTTATATCTTATTTGCTTACTTTTATTTAGGGCACTTTGCCTTAAGTGTTCTAAAAAATTAGCATGGGTTAACGTGGTAACTTCTTTAACAGAAAGACGGTCTAATTCAGGATAAAGCTCTTCATCTTGTAAAGAAGGAAGTCTAAATGGAATAGCTGAAACAATCTTGTCATCTTGTTCTGTTAAAAATCTTCCTAGTTCATCAGGGGCATAAAGTTTGCCTTGATAAAAATGTATATTAGTATGTTCAGATCTTAATAAAGATTGTTGAAACTGATTTGCCATTAAATGATTCTTTTGTTGCGTGCCACAGCAATACAGATAAATTTTACAAATATGGTGAATTATGTTTAAGAAATCAAATTCAAATCGTGAAACAAGGCAGTCAATATTAATGATTGAAGCTTTATCTTCATAAGGACAGTTGGCTAAAATATCAGGGTCGCTATAATCACCATGCGCTAAGATACATATTTCACTGTTTAGCTCAATTTCATCAGGATTAAAGTCATCTTGGTAGTAGATAATCTTTATCTTTTCTGACGTGTGTAAAAAATAGTTATTTCTCCATATTTGCGCTTTTATGCCAAGGTCTCCACTGTTGGCGCGTTCAAAAGGAATATATAAGATAATCATAAAAAATTTCTATAAATTATTTAAATGGGTTCATTTAATTACTTAGCTTGAAGGTGAATAATTTTATAGTTAATTAAGATGTTTGCAAGGCTAGTTAGCGCAGGTACTAGGATTAAAAGTGCCCAGGGTATTTGAAAAGTGAAATTAAGAACAACGATATTAAAATAATAATTTATTAAAATTGCTAAAATTATAGCAAGTAAACCTGCATAAAAACCAATGATAGCTGATTCGCTACTTCTAATCCAAAAAAGTGCTTTTTTCTGCACGCCTAACAATTTTAATATATAGATTTCTTGCTGCTTAATATCATTGAAAGCAAGCATCGCTAAAATAGCGATAATTATCCCTATTAATAGACTAAATAGAGTAATTAAATTAATAGCCTTACTTATATTTTGGAAAATTGTCTGAACCTTTTTAATAGTACTTGCAAGATCAATGATGGTAATACCAGGAAATTGCCTTACTAAATTCACTAACTGATTTTGTTTTTCTTCAGGTAGATAAAAACTAGTTAGGTATGTTTTAGGTAAATTAGCTAATAGGGCAGGATTAAATAATATAAAAAAATTAGGCTTAAAGCTTGTCCAATTTACTTGTCGAATACTTGTAATGGAGGTAATAAGCGTTTGTCCTTCTATACGAAATCCTAATTTATCGCCTACATGCACACCTAATTGCCGCGCTAATCCTTCTTCAATAGAAATCCAATCGAATTGATTCGTTTGCCAACTACCTTGAACTATTTTATTTTCTTCAGGTAATTGTTTTGACCAAGATAAATTTAATTCTCTTTGTAGCGCATTAATATCTTTTGCTTTATCACCTAATTTTAAAGATACTTCTACCCCATTTATAGTAATTAATCGTCCTCTTACGATAGGATATAAAATGACGTTTTCAACCTGATTTTGTTTAAGAAAATTTAAGAAACTGGCTGTTTGCGACGGCTGAATATTAATAACAAAAAAATTAGCTGCATTTGCCGGCAATTGTTGTTGCCAATTTTTAATTAGATTGGTTTTAAATAAGTTTAAGGTTAGCAGTGCTGCTAGTGCCAAACCTATCCCTATTAATTGTAATAAACTGTTAGTTAAATTACGATTTATACTTGTGGAGCCAAAACGCCAGACAAAGGAAATTTTATTTTTTATAAGTTTAATAAAGAAATTGGTTATCACTAATAGACTTAACGCAAAAATGGTAAAATATATTAATCCTATAAAAACAATAACAATTAGCTGCCAGGAACGAATATATAAGTAAGCAAGACTAAATAACACTAAAGATGCAATAAGATAATTTAAGAAAGAATATTTATTCACCTGATATTGGGATTTAAATAATGTGATAGCTGAAATTTTACGTAAGCTTAGAAGATGAGGAATTGTAAAACTAAGCAATACTAAGATGCCAGTAGAAAAACTAAGCAGGGCAGGTTTAAGGCTAAAGTCAACTTGAAAGTTTGGTAATAAACCTTTTAGCCAGCTGAAAAGAAAAGGTTGAAATGCGTAGCTTAATAGAATTCCTATTAGGGATGTAAGGCAACCAAAGATAAATATAATGCCTAAGTAAATAAGAAAAATATCCTTCTCGGATGCCCCGAAGCATCTTAAAATAGATATATGTTTCTGATGTCTTTGGTTATAGCGGTGCATAGCCATGCTAATAGCAATCCCCGCTAAAATTAAACTCATTAAGATACCTAAATTTAGATAAGCTAAAGTACGCTCAATCGTTTTGACAAGAGCAGGATTTGTTGTTTTATCCTGCCAATTCTGTTGTTCACTTAAAGGTGGATTTAGCGAGTTTTTTAATTCAGTTAATTTTTGCTCGGTTCCCATTAATAGCCATCGATAGCTTACTTTACTACCTGTCTGAATGGCTTTAGTCTTAGCAAGATCAGCTTGATTAATAATTACACGTGGTGAAATATTAAACCAATTTCCTGTTTGTCCAGGTTCTTCAACTAAGATACCGCTAATCACAAAAGTTGCCTCGCCGATGGTAATTTTGTCACCAACCTTAGCAGACAAGAGAGAGAGTAATTTTGCTTCAGCCCATAACTGACCTAATGCCGGGGCGTGATTTACATTGGTTGTTAAGACAAAAGGCTGAGATGCAATTTTGATAAATCCTTTTAAAGGATAAGAAGAGGTAATGGCTTTGACCTGGACAAGCTGTAATTTATCCTTTGCCACGGCCATACTAAAAAAAGAAATAGTTTTGGTTTGTTTTAATTGAAGTTCCTTTGCTTTCTTTTCCCAACTTTTAGGAATAGATGAATTAGTTGTAATAACAGCGTCTGCACCTAACATTTGCGCTGCCTGTTGGTTTAGTAAATTTTCAATATAGAAAGTAAAGTTATTGATAGTACTCATGCAGATTATGGCAATAAGTAAAGCTAAGAGTAATAGGGTTAACTCGCCGCTACGCCACTCACGTAAAAGAGTTCGATAAAGTAAAGGAAAATTTAGCATTGTAGATGCCCATCAATAAGTGGCCAGTGAAGTTGGCAACGAGCTGCTAGAGTATCATCATGGGTTACAATGACTAAGGTCGATTGATATTGTTGATTAAGAGAAAATAATAAATTAATAATTGCTTGTCCTGTTTTTTTATCGAGATTTCCTGTTGGTTCATCGGCAAATAAAACAGCTGGCGTAAGAGCAAAGGCACGAGCAATAGCAACGCGTTGTTGTTCACCGCCAGATAATTGGTTTGGATAATGTTTTGCTCGGTTACTTAAGCCAACTTGTTTAAGCCAGTCTAAAGCTATGTGGGCAGGATTTTTTTGTTGATTAATTTCTAAGGGTAACATCACATTTTCGAGAGCAGTAAGATTGGGTAATAAATGAAAAAATTGAAAGATAAAACCAACCTTTCTTGCTCTCAGTTTAGCTCGGTCATCTTCATTGAGGCTGCTAATTTCTTGTAAACCATAATAAACTTGGCCTGAAGTAGGTTTTTCTAAACCAGCCATAATATTCAGTAGGGTTGTTTTACCTGAACCAGAAACACCTGTAATCGCTATGGTTGCACCGGCAGGAATAGTAAGATTAATGGCGTCTAAAATTGTTAGAGTATCACTATCAACTGGGATGCTATAATTAACGTTTACTAATTTAATTATGGCATCAGAGTTAATCATGATTAAAAAATTCCTTTATATAATATGTTTTCTTTTTATAATAGCACCACTTTATGCAAAGACGATTCTTGTTCTTGGCGATAGCTTAAGTGCAGGTTACGGCATAGCAGAAGGTAAAGGCTGGGTTAGTCTATTAAATGAACGGCTAAAAAAAGAATCATCTCCCTATCAAGTTGTAAACTACAGTACGAGTGGTGATACTACTGCAAATGGGCTTGCTAAATTGTCAGGCGCATTATCAAAATATAAACCCAATATTGTTATTATTGAACTAGGCGCGAATGATGGATTACGGGGTTTATCTATTAGTGACATAAAGCGTAACTTAGAAAAGATGATTGTTAAATCGCAGGAAAAATCGGCAAAAGTGCTTTTACTTGCCACCTTACTGCCACCCAATTATGGCGCAACCTATTTAAATCAATATAAACAGGTTTATGTTGATTTAGCAAATCAGTATCAAGTTCCCTTAGTTCCTATGTTTTTAGAGGGAATTGCAGGTAATCCTAACTCGATGCAGCCAGATGGCTTGCATCCCAATCAAGAAGCTCAAGCAAAAATATTGGATAATATTTGGCCTACCTTGCGGCAAATGCTTTAATTTTGGTAAGAAATTATACTATAATGCCGAGTTATTAAATTAAATGTAGTAATAAACACTTTTGCGTAAATTACGGCATAAATCCTGCATATTTATTTTTTACCATGATAAATAAATATTTTAATATCACCATGGGCTATCAGGTTAATACATGAGAACCTACCTAATTAATGAGAGAGAAAAATGAAAAAGTTGATATTTAACTTATTGCCCTGGCTTTTGAGTTGCTTTTCACCTTTTGTTATGGCTAGCCCGAATTGGAATCAATGGGTTGCTAGCGTAAGACAGGAAGCTATTAATCAAGGTATTTCAGCAGAATTATTTGATGAAGCCTTTGCTGATATTCGTGAACCTAGTCGGCAGGTAAAAAGCCTTGCTCGTTCGCAACCTGAGCACCGCCTAACGTTTACTAAATATTTAAATACTCGTGCAGATAGTTATCGAATTGCGATGGGGCGTAAACACTATGGAAATAATAAGGCTCTTTTAGAAGAAGTAGGCCAACATTTTGGCGTTGATCCTTGTTTTATTGTTGCTTTTTGGGGTATGGAGACAAGTTATGGCTCTTATATGGGCAATTTTCCAGTTATAAAATCGTTGGCAACTTTAGCTTATGATTCATCAAGGCCTGATTTTTTTCGTAAAGAACTATTTATTGCTTTACGCATTGTTAATGATGGCCATGTTACGCTAGATCGTTTTAAAGGTGAGTGGGCAGGTGCTTCTGGCCAGCCGCAATTTTTGCCTTCAAGCTGGGTACAGTTTGCGGTCGATTATGATGGAGATGGACGTAAAGATATTTGGTTAAGTAAGCCTGATGTCTTTGCTTCGATTGCTAATTATATGAAGAAAAATGGTTGGCAAACAGGCCAGCCTTGGGGTATACATGTTAAATTACCTAATGGTTTTGATAAAAATTTAGAAGGTAAATCAATTGTCAAAAAAGTAAGTGAGTGGAATGCCATGGGCGTTAGGACAGTAGATGGCCAACCATTGCCTTATCCAGAGCTAGATGCAAGTATTGTGCAGCCTAATGGTGGTCCTGTTTTCTTAGCTTATCCAAATTATAAGATGATTTTACGCTATAATAATTCTATCTATTATGCGGGTGCTATCGGTTATATGGCTGATAAGATTTGTAATCGTATAAAGTGAAGTTTGTTATATTTTTAAAGTGGGGTGTAAAATGACTGTATATTTAGATAAAACGGCTAGTCTTACCCCACTTGCCAAGCGTGTTATCTGTCATAAAGCAACAGAATATCCTCATACAGGTATTTATAATCATCTAATCGGTAGAGGAACTTATCTTTGTCGACGTTGCGGTTTGGCATTGTTTAGAGCAGAAAGTCAATTTCACTCGGGTTGTGGTTGGCCTAGTTTTGATGAAAATATTGACGAAGCCATTAAACAATTACCAGACAAAGATGGCATGAGAACAGAGATTTTATGTAATCGTTGTGATGCTCATTTAGGCCATATCTTTGTGGGCGAGTATTTAACTCAAAAAAATATACGTCATTGTGTTAATTCAGCGTCTATTGATTTTGTTTTAGATACAACGGTCTTAGATACGGAAGAAGCTATTGTTGCAGGTGGATGTTTCTGGGGTGTTGAGTATTTTTTAAAACTTATACCGGGCGTATTAAAAGTTGAAGTAGGTTATATTGGTGGCACTGTTCAAGACCCTACTTATGAGCAAGTGTGTCAGGGTACAACTGGCCACTATGAAGCTGCTCGAGTTGTATATGATCCATTTAGAGTCGATTATTCTGCCATTATTAAACGGTTTTTTGAAATTCATGACCCTACTCAACGAGCTGGCCAGGGGCCAGATATTGGGCCTCAATATCAAAGTGCTATTTTCTGCTACAATGAAGATCAGTTTCAGGATGCAGATATGCTCATTCAGAAATTAAAAAGTCGTGGCTATAATGTTGCTACTAAGTTGTTGAAAGTGACGACTTTCTGGGCGGCTGAGAGCTATCACCAAGACTATTATACTAAACATAATAAAGCCCCTTATTGCCATCGCCCTGAATCACGTTTCGGTTCATTTGAAGTAACGTGAGTTCGATATAAAAGAGACGAAGGCTTTTTTATGTCGCTATAAGAATAAACAAATTCGACATAAAAGAGAAAAATTCACGTTAAATAAACTTATTAATTTATATGTCTTAAGATGAAATCTTTAGCTTTTTGTTGAATTTGGTCAGCATTTTGATTAAGCCAAAAAGAAAAATGTGAGCCGCCTTCAATCCATAGGTGTTCAGAGTGAGGAATTTTCGAAGCACTGTTTACACTGTCATAAAATAGCACAGCTGCATCTGCTGTCGCATGAATAATTAAGGTTGGGCAGGTGATATTCTCTAAATTTAAAGGTGTCAAATGGCGGCCCTGCTCAATATCATTTTCAACACCAATCTTACGCAGGCTGTCGTAATTTAAGATGGACTTGCAAAGACGAATAATATATTTAAATTTAGCCTTATCAATAACAATATGAGCGGCTTCTGCTTTTATCTGCTCTTTGTTTAAAAGACTATTTGCACGTAATATTAGAGATGTTGTGGCTTTAGGCATTAATCGTAATAAGTGATGCATTAACCAGGTAAATGGCTCACTAAATAAAATCTGACTAATAACAGGCGCTGATTGTCTTAATTGATAATTCATGGAAATACAATTAATAGCTATAATAGCACTAACTTTACTAGGATGGCGTATTGCAAGCTGATAGAGAGAAGGCCCTGCAGCACTTAATCCTATTACACTAACCTGTTTTAATGAGAAGGTATCAAGTAAGGCTGCCATTAAATCAGCTTGCTGTTCTGCTGATTTGTTTTCAAGTAAAGGCGAATTGCCATAACCTGGGCGAGAAATAGCAAGTAAGTTACAGCCTAGGCCAAAAAAAGAATCAAATAGCATCATTGATTGATCTTGTCCGCCCATACCGCCATGAATCAATAAGATAGTTGGCGCTAAAGGTAGCTGCTGTTTTATATCGATAGGGTTTTTATTACTATCTTTATAGTTGATTTCAATGGGGCCAAGCCGAGTTTCAATAAGCTGGCTACCATTAATAAGTTGATTAATATAGCTCTCTTCCTGCTCAATAAATTCAGTTATTGAGGGATCCGCTTTGCCCATCTAAAATCCTATTGTTACATTAGTTATAGAATAATGTATGTTCAAAAACCAAACAGGCATATTGATTACACTTTAGCTAGTAAGCTTGCGCTAATTAATCCCTATTTTTATAGATGATATCTGCTTTTTCAGCTTTTTGCTGATTCTCGCGCAATTGTTGTTCATTAAGCTGGGCTTGCCATAAATTAGTTAGCTGCATCTTGAGAGAATTAAGTTGACGAATAAATTTGCCTAAATGCTCAGCAAGCATCGGTAACTTATTTGGTCCAAAGACAATCAGGGCTACTATAATAATAACTAATAACTCACTCATATTCATGACTTTTTCTCATCATTGTCCTCATTTAATGCTTTGCGAAAGCTCTTAATGGCACTTCCTAAATCAGAACCAATATTTTTTAATTTGTTCGTACCGAATAAAGCAATAATAATTAAGAGGATTAATAATAATGATAATGGACTAATGCCACTTAACCCCATGTCAACTCCTGTTATTAAGGTTACCTACGTAAATTAAACCGCCAATTAAAGCAATAGTAAAGGCAGTAAGAGTTAATTTTTCTGGATTAAGTAAATTTAAATAGCTAAGTAAACTTATTATAAGCATAGTAATGAAAATACCGAAGCCTAACCCTTTAAACCAATTGCTCTGATTCGAGCTAACTAGTTGCCGATTAGCAAGCTCATTTAAGGAGCGAATTTTCTCTTCTTTACTAAGTACGAGTACTTCCTGTAGTAGGCGGGGCATATGAGGCAATTCTTCAACGAAAAAAGGAACATTTTCACGTAATCGCCTAAAAAAGGCTCTAGGTCCTAATTGCTCCTTTAACCAATTTTGTAAAAATGGCTTGGCTGTTGCCCACAAATCAAGCTCTGGATAAAGCTGTCTTCCTAAGCCTTCAATAGCTAGAAGCGTTTTTTGTAAAAGGATTAACTGAGGTTGGACTTCCATATTAAAACGCCGAGCAACTTGAAAGAGTCGTAGAACAACTTGGGCAAAAGAGATATCTTTTAATGGTTTTTCAAAAATAGGCTCACAAACAGTGCGTATGGCGCTTTCAAATTCTTCAATACGGGTATTTCTGGCCACCCAGCCAGATTCAATATGTAGTTCTGCAACTCGACGATAATCGCGATTAAAAAAGGCATAAAAATTTTCAGCTAGATAGCGTTTGTCGCTATCATTTAGTGTACCGATAATACCAAAATCAATACAAATATATTGCGGTTGCTCTGGATGCTTATAGGAAACAAAAATGTTACCCGGATGCATATCTGCATGAAAGAAACAGTGTTTAAACACCTGGGTGAAAAAGATTTCTACGCCACGCTCTGCTAATTTTTTAATATCAACATGATTAGCTTTTAATGCACTAATATCACTGATTGGTATGCCATGAATTCGCTCCATGACCATCACATTTTCGCGGGTATAATCCCAAAAAACTTCAGGGATATACAATAACGGCGAATTTGGAAAATTGCGGCGTAATTGACCAGCGTTGCCTGCTTCTCGTTGTAAATCAAGCTCATCTATTAAATTGTGCTCAAATTCTTGCACAATTTCTCGCGGTTTAAGTCGCTTGCTCTCCGACCAGTAACGCTCAGCAAGGGACGCGATGGTATACATAAGGCTGATATCTTGATCAATGATTTTACGCATATTAGGCCGTAAAATCTTTACTACCACCTCTTCACCCGTTTTTAATTTTGCTGCATGCACTTGAGCCATGGAGGCAGAAGCTAACGGTTGTGGATCAAAGTAAGCGAAGACATCAAAGGCTGAACGTCCAAACGATGCTTCAATAATAGCTAACGCTTGCTCGCTTGGAAATGGTGGAACATTGTCTTGTAATTTACAAAGCTCTAAGGCAATATCGGCAGGAATAATGTCAGGTCGAGTAGACAGCGCTTGACCAAATTTAACAAAAATCGGGCCTAAATCTTCTAATGTCTTACGAAGTGCCTCACCCCGCGTAAGTTGCTCTTTGCGAAACCAGTTCCAAGGGTTTAAATAAACTATAAATCGTAAAGCAGAAAAAAGCCGAATGGAAACAATAACTTGATCAAGCCCATTACGAGCTAAGATAGTATTAATATGGATTAAACGTATTAACTGTTTAATGGATTTCATTGCTTATCCAGGAGATTGATTTGAGCATGTAAACGTTCGACGTCCAACACTAAGTGATCAATATCCGTAAAAAAATTCTCTACTTCCTCATGGGTAGGAAATAGCCGCAGCTCTTCTTGCAGATAGTCAGTCATATTGTTTTGTAATGAGGCACTAAGTTGGCGTTTAAACTCTACCCCCCGCCTAATCATAGAGCCCAATTGATAAGCAATAACATCACCTGTAAACTGCGCTAAATGACCTTCCCAGTCAATGTCCATTTCATCAAATAATCTTTTTATAGCTAAACCTAGTTCAATATCACCTGACACCCGCATCTTATCATTAAATAGTGAGCGGGCTTTGGATGCAGGCAAAAAACTTAAGCGTATAAGACCAAGCGGATTACTATGAATAATGGTATCTGGGGCATTTGTAACGCGCTCTAGTAAACAGAGTTGCTCTTCTTTAAAAGTAATAAAAAAGTTAACATTTAATGGCGCAATAATAATTTCAATTACTTTGCCGTGAAGCGCCTTAATTTTTGTAGGCATACTTTCATCTAAGGAGAGAGCCTTATTAATGGCTGTTTGTAATGCTTTTAAAGAATATTTTTTAATCATATCGTTCTCAATATTTATAGGCGATATGTAAAGCAACGATACCACCACTTAAATTCAAATACTGACAATCTTCAAATCCGGCTTCCTCAATTAATTTTTTTAAATTCTCCTGGTCTGGATGCATACGGATTGATTCAGCAAGATATTTATAGCTATCAGCGTCATGAGCAATAAATTGACCTAATTTAGGTAAAATATTAAAAGAATACCAGTCATAGATAGTTTTTAAGCCAGGGACATTAGGCATAGAAAATTCTAAGACTAATAATTTACCACCTGGTTTGCAAACACGAAACATAGAGCGTAATGCCGCTTCTTTGTTAGTAACATTACGCAAGCCAAAAGCAATCGTAATACAATGAAAACTATTGTTATGAAAAGGCAGTATTTCAGCGTTAGCTTGAACATAAGTAATGTTATTAACAAGTCCCTCATTAATTAACCTGTCGCGGCCAACATTTAACATGGCAGAGTTAATATCGGCAAGAACAATCTGGCCCTGATCCCCTACTTTTTGGCTTAATAATCGCGTTAAGTCACCACTTCCACCAGCTAAATCTAGGACAGTTTGCCCGGGTTTAACTTGACTTAATTCAATGGTAAAGCGCTTCCAAAGTCGATGAATGCCAAGTGACATAAGATCATTCATTAAATCGTAATTTTTAGCAACAGATTGAAAAACAGCTCTAACCTTTTTTTCCTTTTCATGCCAAGCAACGGGTGTAAAGCCAAAGTGGGTTGTTTTTTCTTGCTTACTCATTGATTTAAACTTTTAAGATTTAGCTCTATATTACCTGATTGACTAGAAAATAGTAATTAGAAATCTTTCAAACTTGCTAAATTAACGTGAGTTTAACTTAAAAAAGGCAAGGAATTTTTTCTGCTAAATAAATGTTATTCTGTAAGTACCTATGCAGTTATGCCGAAACTTAGTTTAAAACGAGCTACTTTATGATTGAATACTATTAAACTCACTTTAAATTAAAAAATGGTTAGCAGAAAAGTTACTTGCTTAAATTATTGAGAACCTGGAGTTTGATTTCCTATCGCTGGCGTTGAAGTGGAATCTGAATTTGTGTCAGCATCGTCCAAAAGTAATATGTCGTCACCCTCGCCGATATCTTCCTCGCTATCTAAGATTGTTTCATTTTCAGAATCAGCAGTAGGTACTGAAGTATTACCAGGGTTTACAATAGTCGGGTTGGTAGTATTAGATGAATCATTGGCAGTGCCACTATCATTATTTAATGTAGGAGGCGCGGTTACAGCTGGGGCGCTAGTAGGAGTACCATTTGTTCCATTAGTGGAATTATTTAGATTTGTATCAATATCAGAGTTATCATCTGTATCACTTGTCTCATTAGTAGTAGAAGAGGTAGTGCCACTTGGTGTAGCATTTAAATTAGTATTTACATCTGTATCATTAGTAGTATTGCCATGCTCATCTATAGAGGCTGGGGCTGTTGAGTCGATTATATTATTATTTATGGAAGAGTTGTTAGTAGTATTACCCTGCTCATCCATAGAATTAGGGCTAGTTCCAGTGTTATTATCATTCGTGATGCTAGGTGCTGTTGTATCACTATTTGTTGTACTAGGAGTAGTAATCGCTGAATTTAATTGAAAAGTGGCAGGTCTATCTGATGGTAAATGTATAATTTGATTAGGGTTATTAATTATAACGGGTGTCACTATTAGATCACTGTGGATTGCGCTAGGGATAGTTCTCCCTGAATGTAATTGAGAGGGATCAGATGTATTTGGTTGCAAATGAATGGTTTGATCTGGATTCTCAGTTATAATAGGTGTTATTGCTTGTGACTCAATACCACTTATTTTTAAGGGCGATTTATAAGCATTTATAGTTGTTGAAGCAAAAAGTAAAACAGACATAATGATAGTAACTCTACTCATAGTAATCTCCCTTAAACCCTTTCAAAAACCCTTTACCTTTTGAATTTATTTCAATAAGCCTTTATCAGTTATAAATTGCTTTTTCGAAAAAAGTTTGTAATTTCTCATTAAAAAAATGACTTGCTCACTAATTATTTAGTAATAAAGTTAACTAATTTTTTACTGCTATTTCTCTAACTATAGCTGTTTATTGGTGAAAGTAACAATAGCATTTAAAAGGCTGGGAAATAGTTTTATTTCATAGAGAATAGTCTTGAAATATTATTTTTGTTTAAAACTCGTTTACTTTACAAGCAAATTTATAATTGGGCTAAGGCTGCAATATAATTTGTTTCATCAGGTGGCATTTGATTACGCTGAGCTTGCCAAAGACATTCAGCTAAGCAATCCATCATTTTATGTTCAACTAACAAGGGATCTTGATAGCGCTCGACTAATTCTTGAAATCGTTTAGTAATTCCCACGGGCCTATTAATTGCAATTTGTTCACGAATAGCTAAGTGTAATCCCATATGCAAGAAGGGGTTAGTCTGCCCAAGTTCTGGAAAATATTGCTGGTTAAGATAGGAATTATTTTCTTCTAAAAGTGCATGATATTCAGGATGCGCAAGTATAACGTCAACAAGTTGTTGTTCAAGCGGTGTGAGTACTTCTTTTAAGCGATATTTTCGCCAACTTGTAAAGAAAAGCCGTCTGGTATCTTGTACACTATTGCCAAAAATCATAACTACCTCGGATACCAATTCTAAATAATGAGAAGCAATCTTAGCTCATTCAACACTAAACAACAATTAAGACAAAAATATAAAAGGCACTTTATTGTTATGCTTATAGAAATCTGAGTTGACAACTTCTTGGCAAGTATGCAATATTATCAATGCGAGGTTGGACTTGCTATGTGTCATTCCACTGGGTCAATTGGCGACACACTGATTGGCCCTTTCTATTAAAATCTAAAACTCCCATTAATTCTTTCAATTAGCTCTTTTTTTACAGATTGCAATAAAAAAAAAATTATGTTAAACCAACATAGTATGTCAATGGATGGAGTAGTAGTTATGTTTGGAGCCTTGTTTAGAAACCCTATGCAATCTTCTCAATTGAGTTTACCTAGAGAAGCTTTTAATTATAAAAACTCTGCCCATTTAGAGATTATTGAAAAGCAAATTTCACGTTTTAAAGAGTCTGCAGATGCATTAAAAGCACTTGATTATAATATCTTTTTAGGCGTTATTGTGGGCAGTTCGTGTTATTTTGGCTCTTATCTATTTCCGGTAGTAACCATATCCATAGCTAGTTTTAGTTTAGCGGCACATGCCCATGCAAAACGTCCTATAGCTTATGAAAAATATCGTCAAGCTCTGGATGATTTAATTAATACCTATAATTGGTCTATGGGTAAAAACACAGGTAATCATTGGCATAAGCTAGCTATTAAGACATTGCAAGATTTAATTTTAACATTGGGTCCCTGTGTAGCGCCTGAAGTAATTCATACTTGGACTGCTGATGATTTAAAGCCTAATAGCCTAAATCCAAAGAACTTCTTTAGCGGACGTCGTAATGATATTACTGAAGAATTTGAAAAACAGTTAGCCCGGTTTGCTGCGGGCACACAAGTTTCCGAACTTACTTATCGCATTTATGGCCAGCATGGGCTTAATGACTTATGGCAAACCTTAAAAACAACCGTGGCTAGTCAAGTAAATAATGCTGCGCTTAAAATATTTAATTATCAACCTGGAAGTTAACATGAGTACGACATAAAAGGGACTTTTGTCCCTTTTATGTCGCTAAACAAATGTTATCTCGTAAAATAAATAAATTAGATTAGCTGAAATTACATAAGCATTAATTTTGCGCCTAAAAATATCATCAAACTTCCACTTCCAAATTCAAGCCGGCGCCAAACAGTTTCTTTAGTCAGAACTTCGGAAAAAAACTGTGTTACAAGTGTTAATAACGTTAGCCAAAGAAAACTAGAACTAATAACACCTAATAAAAAGGCATTTTGATGTCCCGGAAACTGACTACTGCTACCACCAATAATAATTAAAGTATCAATAATGGCATGCGGGTTAAGTAAACTAAAACCTACTGCGAGCAAAATTATTTGTAAACGATTATTACGTGCTTCCTTTAATTTAGTATTGCCATTAGATGTTTTTTTTAATGATTTGTTTAAGGCACTAGTACCATAATAAAAAAGGAAAAGCGCACCTGCCCAAGTAATCCAGGATTTCAAAAACGGATGTAGATTAAGTAATTGGTGTAAACCTGCCACACTTGCAGATACCAAAATAATATCACATATCCAGCAAACAGCCGCGGATAACACTGCATACTGACGTAGAGCGCCTTGGCGAATTAAAAAGATGTTTTGAGGGCCAAGGGCTGTAACTAAAGATAAGCCTAATGCTAAACCATTAAGATAAACTAACATAGTTCTAGCCCTCCTTCAAAAAAATAGGCTTCTATTATCGCCTAGATTCACTTATTATGAAAATTAATAATTTTGATAATTGATAAATTTTACTTATGAAAATAGATTATCGTGCCTTATGTGCATTAGATATGGTCATTCAAACTCAAAGCTTTGCAACGGCAGCTAACCAATTATTTATAACGCAACCAGCGGTAAGTCAGCGTATAAAACAACTGGAAAATCAATTTGGGCAACCTCTACTTATAAGATCATTACCCTATACTGCAACCCCGCTAGGTGAAAAATTATTAAGTTTGTTGCGGCGTACAAGGTTGCTTGAAGAACACCTATTGCAAGAATTAAATCTTGATACCCCAAGTCGTTTATCAATTGCTTTAAACCGTGACAGTTTAGAAACGTGGTTTATGAAGGCATTACCTAAAATAAATAGTTTAAAGGCTGCAAATATTGACATTATTACCGACGATCAAGAATTGACTATTGATTATTTGCGTAAAGGGATTGTTTCTTCATGCTTGACCAGTTATGCCAAGCCTTTACCAGGTTGTGAATGTGAACTCTTAGGACATATGGATTATTTATTAGTCGCCTCTCCTGATTTTATTAAACGCTATTTTAAGAAACGCCTTTCTATACAAGAAAATATGATGTTGGCGCCTATTTTAGTTTTTGATAGTCGTGATAGATTACATGAATATTATTTTCAACAATTTTTTAAAACTCCTTTTAATCCAAAGCGCTATCATATGGTGCCGTCAGTGGAGGGATTTAAACAATTTGCTTTGCAGGGTTATGGCTTTGGCTTAATTCCAAGACTCGATATTTTAGAAGAGTTAGCGCAAAATAAACTTATTGAAATTAATCCTGGTAAGCGTTGGCTTATGCCACTTTATTGGCATTATTGGCAAGTATCAGCTCATCAGTATCAAAAATTTATTCAAGAAATAGTCAGTGAGGCAAAATTATATCTCATTTAACTATCAAGATCGTCTTTAATTCAGTGTGCATATAATTTAAAATTACCTGCCTTTAATACATCAAGTTGATTAAGAATGTAATTTCATAACGGATACTTTAAAGACTTAATGATGCCTAACATAAATTTCTATAAAAAATTAAAAGAAATAGAATTCCATGAAAACTAGATTGCAAGTTATAGCTTGAGAAGTATAAAATGCCTGCTTATTTTGAGCACTTATGAAGTTGGTAGTCTGTTAATTAAGGAGGGAGCGTGCGCTCTTTGTTGAAAAGTAAGGCAATATTGCTTTTTGTTTTTGGCATAACTAATTTGTTTAATGTATATGCATCTACAGTAAATAAAGATAATAAAGCTAATACTGCCAATACAGCCAATGTGACTAACACAGCTAAGCCAGCTAATCCAAAAGCTGCCACAGGTACAACAAGTACAGTAAACCCAACAAGTAACACTAATACAACGAATTCAGCAGGAACTCCTAATACAACGAATGCAGGGAATCCAACAAGTACAACTACTACAACTAATACTACGAATCCAGCAGGTACTTCTAACAAGATGAATTCTGCTCCTATACCGATTACAGCAGATCCAAAAGTTATACCGAATACGGGTAATACTAATCAGGCACCAAAAGTAATTGAGCCCTATCTTAAAGACATTTATCCAACTTATCCACCTACTAGGCCGGCAACGGGCGCCCAAGCAGCTTTAATTAAACGTGGTGAATATCTTGCTAAAATGGGTGATTGTATTGCTTGTCATACAGACGTTAAAGGTGGAACACCTGCTTATGCAGGCGGATTACCTATAGCGACGCCATTTGGCACCTTTTACAGTCCCAACATTACACCAGATAAAGAAACAGGAATTGGTAATTGGACTGAAGCAGATTTTATTCGAGCACTAAAAGAGGGCCGTGATCCACAAGGTAGAAATTATTTTCCTGTCTTTCCCTATGTCTATTTTTCCAAAATTACTGATGACGACGCACGTGCTTTGTATGCTTACTTTATGAGCATTCCTCCTGTAAAGCAGGAAAATAAACCGCTCCCTTTCCCTTTTAATATACCTGGAGCAAGGTTTGCCTTGTGGGGTTGGAATCTTTTATTTTTCTTCCCAGAGGAAGATGAATTTGTTTATGAGGAAGATAAATCACCCGCTTGGAATCGAGGAAAGTATATTGTAGATACACTTGGCCATTGTAGTATGTGTCATACGCCACTTAATGTATTTGGCGCGCCAAAGCAGCGGTATTATCTAACGGGCGGTTTTGTTGATGGTTACTGGGCTCCTAATATCACAGCTGCTGGATTAGAGTCTGCAAGTCATTATGAAGTGGCTGATGTCTTTAAAAAAAGTGAATTGATTAATCAAGCAGGCCCTGTTGCAGGACCAATGGCTGAAGTAAATCATAACAGTCTTAGTAATTTAACTAATGAGGATAGACTGGCTATTGCTACTTATTTAAAAACAGTTGTTAGTGAGGAACGCTTAGGCGTTGCTCCTTCAGAAGAACAACCAACGTTAAAGCGCGGAAAGCAAGTTTACATTAATGCTTGTATTGTTTGTCATCAGAAAGGTATGATGGGCGCACCTCTAATTGGTGATGGCGCAAATTGGTTTAGCCGCTTAAAAGATAGTGGCCTAACAGGACTATACCGTCATGCCATATATGGTTACAACAGTATGCCTGTAAAAGGAGCCTGTGTAACTTGTTCAGACAATGATATTATTGCAGCAACAAACTACATTCTAAATAGTTCTCTATCTCGTTCCCAATGGCGTGATTTGAAATCGGAAGGCTCAAGAAAATATCCTTCGAATGGAAAATTAGTTTATAACGAAAATTGTAGTGCATGTCATAACGAAGGGAAAAATGGCGCTCCCAAGCTAGGCGATAAAGCAATATGGGCTCCAATTATTGCTAAGAATATGGACGTTTTAATTAAGAATACTATGCAAAGTGAATATCATCCTAAAAACGGCGGCTGCAAAGTCTGTACCACGGATGAAATTATTGAAGCTATCAAATATATGGTAAGTCAATCAAAAACTGAAGGCAATTACAGCTTATGGTAAAGCTTTAAGTTAGGTGAAGAGTAAGGTGATTTAAACGTTAGGCCATAGCTGAGTTTAGACTATGGCTCATGATAAGGTGAGGATGGGGATGCTAAATAGGTTTCAGGTAAGTAAAGTGCTTACCCTTTTGGCTGGATTAATGATCGGCTCAGAGGCAATAGCCAGAGATGAGTGGCAGCTCAACATGTATAGAGGGGTTACGCCACTAAGTAAAGATATGTATAACTTACATAATATTGCTATGGTTGTTTGCGCTATTATTGGAATAATTGTATTTAGCGTAATGATTTACTCCCTTATTTATCACCGAAAATCAAGAGGACATGCGCCAGCAACTTTTATACACAATAATCGTTTAGAAATTTTTTGGTCTATTGTCCCTTTTCTTATTCTGGTTGGTTTAGCAATTCCAGCTACAAGTATTCTTTTACGTTTAGAAGATACCAACCTAGCAGATGTAACCATTAAAGTTGTAGGTTATCAATGGAAGTGGCAGTATCAGTATCTGGATCAAGGAATTAGTTTTTTTAGTAATCTCTCTACGCCTTTTAATCAAATTGAAAATAAAGATAAAAAAGGCCAGTGGTATTTACTCGAAGTGGATAAGCCTTTAGTTCTACCTGTTAACAAAAAAATTCGTTTTCTAGTTACCTCTAACGATGTTATTCATTCTTGGTGGGTGCCTAAGTTAGGCATTAAACGGGATGCGATGCCCGGGTTTATGTATGAAGCTTGGGCACGAATTGAAAAACCTGGTGTTTATCGGGGTCAGTGTACTGAGCTATGTGGGATAGGGCATGCTTACATGCCAATTGTAGTACAAGCGGTTAATGATGAAGAGTTCACAAAATGGGTTAATCAGCAACCTAAAGTTCCTGATCCGTATTCAGGTGCGCCCACTAATACGCAAGTACAAAAAAATATGACTAAAGAAGAGCTTATGGCAGCGGGTAAAGCTAAATATGAGCAAGTTTGCGTTGCTTGTCATAAAGCTGACGGAACAGGTATGCCGCCTGTATTCCCGCCTCTAAAAGGCAGTTCTGTTTGCGTTGGTAAGCCTATTGCAAGGCATATAGAAATTGTCCTAAATGGCGTTCCTGGCACGGCAATGCAGGCATTTAAAGATCAGTTAACTGATGAAGAAATTGCTGCTATTGTGACTTATGAACGAAATGCATGGGAAAATAACACAGGTGATGTCATTCAGCCTGCAGATGTTTTAAAAGTGCGGCAAGGTGAAAGTCAAGAACCTAAAATGGTAAATAAAGCTCAAGCTGGAGGTTTTCGATGAGTGAAGTAGTAACCCACGGTATTGATGAACATCACGATCACGGACCTGAGCAAGGCAGGGGTATTTTAGGATTTGCGAAGCGGTGGTTATTTACAACTAACCATAAAGATATTGGTACGCTTTATTTATGGCTAGCTTTAATCAGTTTCTTTGTTGCGGGCGCCATGGCGTTAGTAATTCGAGCTGAATTGTTTCAACCTGGGCATCGTTTTGTTGATCCTAATTTTTATAACCAAATGGTTACACTCCATGGTTTAATGATGCTATTTGGTGTTGTTATGCCCGCTTTTACTGGCATGGCTAATTGGCAAATTCCCATGATGATTGGTGCGCCTGACATGGCGTTACCTCGCTTAAACAATTGGAGTTTCTGGCTATTACCTTTCGCATTTGCCCTATTAGGATCTACTTTATTTCATAGTGGCGGCGGGCCCAATTTTGGTTGGACAATGTATGCTCCTTTATCGACTAAATTTGCACCGCCAAGTACCGACTTTATGATTTTTGCCATTCATATGATGGGTATTTCGTCTATTATGGGCTCAATTAACATTATTGCGACTATTTTAAATATGCGAGCACCAGGCATGACTTTAATGAAAATGCCGATGTTTGTTTGGACTTGGTTAATTACAGCCTTTCTACTTATTGCTATTATGCCTGTGTTAGCAGGGGCTGTAACTATGATGCTAGCCGATAGGCATTTTGGTACGAGCTTTTTTGAAGCAGCAGGGGGTGGTGATCCTATTCTCTTCCAACATATTTTTTGGTTCTTTGGTCATCCAGAAGTATATGTGCTTATATTGCCTGCCTTTGGTGTAATCTCGGAAGTCATCCCTACCTTCAGTCGTAAGCCTTTATTTGGTTATCATTTTATGGTTTATGCAACAGTTAGTATTGCAGGTTTATCTTTTATTGTTTGGGCGCATCATATGTTTACAACAGGTATTGCATTAGGCGCAGAGCTATTTTTTATGTATGCTACGATGTTAATTTCTGTACCTACTGGCGTTAAAGTATTTAACTGGGTAAGCACTATGTTTAAAGGTGCTATGACTTTTGAAACACCTATGCTCTTTGCAGTTGCTTTTGTGTTTTTATTTACTATAGGTGGCTTTACAGGTTTAATGTTGGCATTAGTTCCAGCTGACTACCAATATCAGGATACTTATTTCGTTGTTGGTCATTTCCACTATGTACTGGTGCCAGGTACAATTTTTTCTCTTTTAGCTGCGACCTACTATTGGCTGCCTAAATGGACAGGACATATGTACAGTGAGCGACTAGGTAAGTGGCATTTCTGGTTATCTGTAATATCCGTCAATATTGCTTTTTTTCCAATGCACTTTCTAGGATTAGCCGGTATGCCACGACGTATTCCTGATTATGCTTTGCAGTTTACAAATTTTAATATGATTTCGACAGTAGGCGCCTTTGTTTTTGGATTTGCGCAATTACTATTTCTCTATAACGTTATTAAAACAGTACGTGGTGGGCCAAAGGTAAGTGATCAAGTCTGGGAAGGAGCGCAAGGCCTTGAGTGGACTTTATCCTCTCCGCCTCCTTATCATAGTTTTACGATTCCACCCAGAATCGATTAAAAGGATATCCCTAATTACTTAGCTACACTTGCCAACAGGATAAATGAGCGGTAGCTATATAGAGGAATAAATTAGTGGTAAAACGTCATACACGATTAATTATCATTTTAAGCGCGATTACACTTGGAATGTTTGCTTTCGGTTTTGCATTAGTGCCAATTTATAATCGTTTATGCCAGACACTAGGGATTAATGGTAAGGTTAATAGTCAAGTAGAAGCTTATGAAGCGACTGATAAAACTATTGATAAAAATAGAGAAATAACCGTTGAGTTTGTAGCTACAAATAATGGTAGTGTTCCTTGGTCTTTTTATCCAAAAACTACAAAAATTAAGGTACATCCTGGTGAAATTGCCAAGCTTGCTTTCTATGCCGAAAATAAGAGTAATTTTCGGATGACAGTGCAAGCTATACCTAGTGTTACTCCAGGTATTGCTGCTAAGTACTTAAAAAAAACAGAGTGCTTTTGCTTCACTCAGCAGACATTAAATGGACACGAGGCAATGGATATGCCTTTGTTGTTCCACCTTGATACTGATTTACCAGAAAAAGTAAAAACAATAACCTTATCCTACACTTTATATGATGTTACCAACCGGGTAATAAACTAATAAAGTTTAAGTTAAAGCGATAATAGGAGAATTAATTTATGGGAACGCATGGCACCTATTACATTCCCAAACCAAGTCATTGGCCTTTAGTAGGTTCTATAGGCCTGACAACCACGCTAGTGGGCGCAGCATCATGGTTACATCATGATTGGTATGGTCCCTATATCTTCACTTTAGGTTTTATAATATTAATTGTTATGATGGTTGGCTGGTTTGGTCAGGTGATTTATGAAAATCAAAAGGGATTATACGACTCACAAGTTGATCACTCATTCCGTTGGGGAATGACTTGGTTTATTTTCTCAGAAGTTTGCTTTTTCGGTGCATTCTTTGGCGCGTTATTCTACACCCGCTATTGGGTCGTACCTATGTTAGGTGGTGAAATACATCCAATCACTCACTACACTTTATGGGCAGATTTCAAAGCTACTTGGCCATTGCTTATTAACCCAAATAATCAAATTTTTGCTGGGGCTAATGAGGGTATGGGTGCTTGGGGGTTAGCAGCAGTAAATACCTTAATTCTTCTAACTTCCGGAGCTACAATTACTTGGGCACATTGGGCGTTAAAGTTAAATAGAAGAAAACAGCTTGTTGTTGGTATGGCACTGACAATTGCGCTGGGGATCTTATTCTTATCATTACAAGCTTATGAATATCATGAAGCTTACACGGAACTGAATTTGACTTTAGATGCTGGAATTTATGGCACGACCTTTTTTATGCTCACAGGCTTTCACGGTCTACACGTTACAATTGGGACTATCATGCTGATAGTTATCCTTATACGATGTATAAAAGGTCACTTCACCCCAGAGCGCCATTTCGCGTTTGAAGCGGTGGCTTGGTATTGGCATTTTGTCGATGTGGTGTGGTTATTCTTATTTGTGTTTGTCTATTGGTTATAGGAATGATTGTTTAAAATATCTTGCCCTGCTTTAAACAGGGCATTTAGTCGCTTTTAATTTATCTTAGTTTATCATTCCTCATGACTAAACTTGACTAACATGAGTTCAATACAAAAGAGGCAAACGCTTCAACTAATAATTTGCTCAATCACTGTTTCTAATTCTTGTAATGAATTATAGTGAATGACTAATGAGCCTTTGCCAGCTTTACTATGCTTAACATTAATTTGGGTATTTAAATGTTCTTTTAATTTTTCCAAGTGGGAATAAATTAATGAAAATTGCGGCAAGGATTCACGGCTGTTAGGTTGAGGTAACTTATCAGCCTCTTTAAGCCGGTTTACCAATTGTTCTGTTTCCCTTACAGAAAGGTTCTTAACAATAATAATATTGGCAACCTGGACTTGTTTTTCTTCATCAAGAATAAGTAGAGCACGTGCGTGTCCCATGTCTAAATCGCCATTATCGAGTAACTTCATTACTTCAGGCGAAAGTGCTAACAAGCGAAGAAAATTACTAACTGTGGCTCTAGACTTAGATAGTAGATCAGCAATTTGCTGATGAGTTAAGCCAAACTCTTCAATCAACCTCGCCATTGCGCGAGCCTGATCTAAAGGACTTAAGTTCTCGCGCTGCAAGTTTTCAACTAAAGCCATGGCTATAGCAGTTTCATCATCCACTTGTTTAATAATAACTGGCACTTCAGTTAAACCAGCTAATTGACAAGCCCGCCAACGACGCTCTCCGGCAATAATTTCATAGGTTCCATTAGCAAGGGAGCGAGCGAGAATGGGCTGTAGTAAGCCTTGCTGTTTAATAGAGCTAGCTAACTCATGCAATGTTAGATCATCGATTGCCGAACGCGGCTGATATTTACCAGGCTGTAAGCAATCAAGTGCTAATTTTACTGTTTCATTTGTGCTTGTATTAGAAATAAAGTTAGGGGCAGGTGTGCTAAGTAAAGCCGATAAATTACGCCCTAAACCTCCTCGTTTGATAGACATAAATTACCTCTTAAACTATTACAGATTGTTTTTTAATAACTTCAGCGGCAAGTACCATATAAGCTCTAGCGCCAGAAGATGCCTTATCATATTGCATAGCTGGCATACCGTGACTAGGTGCTTCTGCTAAACGAATATTACGTGGGATAACTGTACGATATATCTTATCGCCAAAGTGTTGTATTAATTGTTTAGATACATCTGAACATAAGCGGTTTCGAGCATCATGCATTGTTCGTAAGATACCTTCTAGCTGTAAGCGTGGATTTACAGAACTTCTAACTTGCTCAATAGTAGATAATAAGGCTGCCAAACCTTCAAGAGCATAATACTCACACTGCATAGGTATAATTACTGAGTCCGAAGCAACAAGAGCATTAATAGTGAGAGTGTTTAGAGCAGGCGGGCAATCAACAAATATAAATTCATAGGAATCAAGTATTGATTGTAATGCTTTTAAAAGAAATGTTTCACGATGGTTTTTCTCCATTAAACTGACTTCAGCCACAGTCAGATCACCATTAGCTGGAATTAGATCAAAGCCGCATGCTGTTGTAAGGCAGGCTTGTTCTGCTAAACAATCGCGTAAAATGACATCATTACAAGTATGCACTAGGGTATTTTTATCAACCCCAGCTCCCATCGTGGCATTTCCTTGCGGGTCTAAATCAACAAGCAGCACTCGCTGGCGATTTGCAGCAATAGAGGCAGCTAAGTTGATAGCTGTTGTGGTTTTACCTACACCACCTTTTTGATTGGCAATTGCTATAACTTTCGCCATGTTTTTATTCCTTGGTTTTATTATTCTTTATAATTACGCAGCAGCGTTCACCTTCTAAGCCTGGTATGCTATAAGCTTTAACTTGATAAGGAAAGCTAATCGCTTGTAATTCATTTTCTGGATAGCGACCTTTCATGGCAAGCCATATTCCAGAAGGTGCAATCAATTGTTGCGTCCAGGTTATCATTTGAGCAAGGCTACTAAAAGCTCGGCTCATAACTGTATCAAAACCTTGAGTTGGACGATAGAGTTCAACCCGAGATTGTTCAACTATAACATTATCGAGTTGCAATAATCGTTTTGCTTCTTGCATAAAACGAATTTTTTTACCATTACTATCCAAAAGTACAATTTCTAAATGAGGGTTGGCAATGGCTAGGGGAATTCCCGGTAAGCCCGCTCCTGCTCCTACATCAATTAATCGTTTACCGTAAACCCACGGTAAGATGGCAAGGCTATCTAATAAATGTTTGATGACCATATCATCTAAATGACGCACTGCAGTTAGATTATAAGTGCGATTCCATTTTGATAAAAGAAGAAGATATTGGATTAATAAATTAGGACTAACGGTCAACCCTAACTGATTTAATCCTATTTTCAATAATCGTTCTGCATCATCTTCTGAGCTCATACTAGTGCCTTGTGCTTTTTAAGATAAATGAGCAGTAAGGATAAAGCAGCAGGTGTTACACCAGAGATACGACTTGCCTGCGCTATTGTTGCGGGTCTAATTTGACTTAATTTCTGTACTATCTCAGCCGACAATCCTGAGACTTCAGCATAATTAAAATCAGCAGGAATTGCTGTCGCTTCATGTTTGCGTAAACGGTCAATATCCAGCTGCTGGCGTTCAATATAGCCGGCATACTTACTTTGTATATCTAATTGTTCAGCTACTTCATCAGCAAGGACAGGTAACTGAAAGCTCTCTATAGCTTGTAATTTTTGATAATTAACTTCAGGCCGTTTAATTAAGTCTGACATACGGCAATCATGCTGTAATGGTGTACTAAGAATAGGTGCAAGGACGGCATTATCATTAACACGTGCCCAAGTATTATTAAGTTTTTCCTGTGCTATTTTAATTGCTTCTTGTTTGATATTAAACGCTTGCCAGCGTGCTTCGCTTACTAAACCTAATTCATAGCCTTTTGCCGTTAAACGTTGATCAGCATTATCTTCACGTAATAATAAGCGATATTCCGCGCGAGAAGTAAACATACGATAAGGTTCCTGAGTGCCGCAGGTAATTAAGTCATCTATTAATACACCAATATAGGCCTCATCACGTCGTGGGCACCATAATGGTTTTTCTTGCACTAATAAAGCTGCATTTAAACCGGCAATAATACCCTGTGCTGCTGCTTCCTCATAACCTGTAGTACCATTGATTTGACCGGCGAAAAATAAATTTCTTAAGGGCTTTGTTTGCAGAAAGGAGGTTAAGCCACGTGGATCAAAATAATCATATTCAATAGCATAACCTGGACGTGTAATATGCGCGTTCTCAAATCCTTTTATTGTACGTACAAACTGTGTTTGCACGTCAAAGGGTAAACTTGTTGAAATTCCATTCGGATAAATTTCGGAGGTAGTCAAGCCTTCTGGCTCAACAAAAATTTGGTGTGAAAGCTTATCAGCAAAGCGAACAATTTTATCTTCAATAGAGGGACAATAGCGTGGCCCAGTACCTTCAATGATGCCAGCATACATCGGTGATTGATGTAAGTTTTCTAGAATAATTTCATGTGTTTCTTCAGTCGTGTGCGTAATGTAACACGGGACTTGTTGAGGATGTAAAGTAGCATTGCCTAAGTAAGAAAAGACAGGTGTAGGCATATCGCCTGGTTGAATCGTCATTTTAGAATAATCAAGAGTGCGACCATCAACGCGAGGAGGAGTGCCTGTTTTTAAACGCCCTACAGGTAAATTTAATTCTCGTAACTTGTGTGCTAGGGCATTTGCAGGCGGGTCACCTGCGCGGCCACCCGCATATTGCCCCATGCCTACATGAATTTTTCCACCTAAAAAAGTACCCACTGTAAGTACAATAGCTCGAGCATGAATAGTTAGGCCCATTTGAGTTATCACACCAACAACTTTTTCACCACTAATAATTAAATCATCAACTGCTTGTTGAAATAAAGTAAGATTAGGTTCGGCTTGTAAATATTGTCGAATTGCTTGCCGATAAAGCACCCTGTCTGCTTGAGCGCGTGTAGCACGTACGGCAGGACCTTTAGAGGCATTAAGAATTCTAAACTGGATACCTGCTTGATCAGCTGCTAAAGCCATAACGCCATCTAAGGCATCAATTTCTTTGACTAAATGGCCTTTCCCAATCCCGCCAATGGCAGGATTACATGACATCTGACCTAATAAGTCGAGATTATGGGTAAGCAAAAGTGTATCGGCACCAAGTCGTGCAGCTGCAAGCGCTGCTTCAGTACCAGCATGGCCACCACCGATAATGATTATATCGTAAGCTTTTTTCAGATTCATGATTTAAAATTGGGCAACAAAAGAGGTAATTATACACATTTTAAAAAGGAAAAGTAATTGAAGAATACTAATGTTAGATGCCCGTTAAGGCATCTAAGCAAAATAATCATTATAGGATACTGCAAGGCTTACATTTAGATTCATTCGTATGCTCTTCGTTTTCAGGCGTCGCTTTCTTATGCCCTAGATCTAGATGACTCAGCTTATCTTTTAGGCGAGCAAATGTGCCATGACGATTATTACTAACTTTAGGTATATCAGTTTTTATTTCTCTATGGGTTGTAGTCGCTTCTTGTGTAGGTACATTATTGGAAGCAATTTGTGGAGAAGTTTGTTGGTGCTGAATGTTAGCTTCCGCGGTAATATTGGCTTTTTGAAACTGGGAATACAATATACTTAAAGGATTTTCATTATCGATTACATTAGGTCTAAGTTGCTCTAGGCCATTGTTAATAGCAGCTCGCTCATTACTATTAGCTAATCTTTGAGCAATTTCTGCTTCATGACCGCTTAAGAAAGAGGTTACTAGACATGGGTATTTGTGAAATAAATCTGAATTAAAGTCTGAGCTAGTAAACGCTTGGTGTGGCTGTTGGCTTTGTAGCAAAGTTAATAATCTTCTTAGTACAAAAGCTTCGCTCAAGGCAGGTCCAAGATTCGTTTCTGATAAACCGGCGCGAATATTTTTGCTTAGTTCTTGTATCTGGTTATCAGGCGTCTTGAGAACTAAGTTATTGACTAACTCAGTTAACTCTCGCTCGGTTAATTTAATTTTTAACTCGCCAAATTCATTAAATAGATCAGCATTGAACTCATTGTCTAACAAATTATTTTGCGGATGGGGATTTTGCTGATCGGCCATAGCTTGAATACGGTGGCGTACTTCTAAACCTCGGCTTAATACACGATGAAAAGAATCTTCTGGTTCTTGATGATGGCGTAGTTCTTCTGCTCTTGCGCTGAGCATACGTAACTGGTTATTAGGGCAAGCTAGAAGCATCTTGGTAGTTACAGTCAGCTTATCCTTATAACTTAACTGTTCTAAACTATCACGATTTTCGGCTAGTGTGTCATTATCTTCAAATAATTCTTTGTAAGGGTTTGGTAGGTTTCTTAACTCTTCTGCTGTGTATTTAGGCATCTCACTCTCCTTTTGTAGGTATCCTGCAATAAATGAGATATGTTAGTAGAATTTATTTCGATGTGCTTATGTAAAAGCGACCTTAATAGAACTGCTTACATATCTATTAACCTATGGCCAAATCTAGCCAAATTTCTTAATAAAGAAGGTTATTATAGTAACCAAATCGCTTAGAGATGCAAGTCAAGATTAAATAAGCGAGATAAAAAATTACTTAAGTTTTAGCCAAAACTGACGATGATAGCTATGAGTGTTGTTGCCTCAACAAGAATAAAAAGGAGAAGGCAATGTCTAAAATTAATCTGTTGCAGGATGCCTTTCTTAATGAATTACGTAAAGAAAAGGTGCCCGTATCTATTTTTTTAGTAAACGGTATTAAATTACATGGCGTGGTAGATTCATTTGATCAATACGTGGTTATGCTTAAGAATTCAGTAACACAAATGGTCTATAAGCATGCAATTTCTACGATTGTGCCTTCAAGGCTAGTTAAATTACCATTTAATGAAGATAATGAAGAAGAACAACAGCCAGGTAATAATTAGATTTTCTCTTAGGGAGATTTAATTTTAATTAATAAAATTGGTTTGTATTATTTATTCATAGTATGAATTTTAGTGCTAAGCTGTAACTTAGCATGATAAAATTTAAATAGTTTTAATTTTAAAGAGGTATGCGTTTTGTTTGAACGTCCACAAGGTGGTGAGCGTGCCGTTTTGGTGCAATTGGCTTTACCAGGACTAGATACTGAGCAAGCATTGTCTGAATTTAAAGAGCTTGCATTATCAGCGCAGGCTGAAATTGTTGCTTGTGTGCAAGGCGCACGCTATACGCCTGAGGCTAAATATTATGTTGGCCTTGGTAAAGCAGAAGAAATTCGGGAGCAAGTTCTTACGCATGATGCCGAGCTTGTTTTAATTAATCATGATTTGTCTCCTTCGCAAGAACGTAATCTTGAGCGATTGCTGCAATGTAGAGTTGTAAGCCGCAGTGGACTTATCCTTGATATTTTTGCCCAGCGCGCTCAGACATTTGAAGGGAAGTTACAGGTTGAATTAGCACAATTACAACACTTATCAACTCGCTTAATTCGTGGTTGGACTCACCTTGAACGTCAAAAAGGGGGTATTGGGCTACGTGGTCCTGGTGAAACTCAGCTTGAAACAGATAGGCGCTTATTACGTGAGCGTATTAAGACAATTAATAAACGATTAGAAAAAGTTCGCAAAAACCGTGATCAAAATCGGCGTGCGCGTAAAAAGGCAGCAATGCCAACAGTTTCTCTAGTTGGCTATACAAATGCTGGTAAATCAACTTTATTTAATACTCTAACTGGCGAAAATATCTATGCTGCTAACCAACTTTTTGCAACGTTAGACCCTACAATGCGAAAAGTTCAGCTTTCAGGCTCTACCTCTATCATTCTTGCTGATACAGTAGGGTTTATTAGAGATTTACCTCATCAATTAGTAGAAGCATTTCGCGCAACTCTAGAAGAAACAGAACAAGCTGATTTATTACTGCATATTATTGATATTGCTGATCCAAACTGGCGTGATACAGTTAGCGCCGTAGAAAAAGTATTAACAGAGATCGACACAGCAGATATTCCAATTATTCAGGTTTTTAATAAAATTGATCAACAAGAGGGTTGGCAACCCAAGGTCGATTGGCAAAAAGATAATTGCAAAGTTTGGCTTTCAGCTAAAACAGGTGCAGGTATAAATCTATTATTGGAAGCTATTGCAACTCAGTTACAAGGGGTTGCTTTAGAGGAAGAGTTTTTTATTCCTTCAAGTCAAGCTCGATTACGTGCTCAACTTTATGAGTTAGATGCTATATTAAATGAGACTGTAAATGAAGGTGAAGATGGCTGGTATATAACTGCTAAATTAACGCAAACACAAAAGCGTATGTTATTTGCAGATAAAAATAATCTTAATTGAAAAGCAATCTTCTATAGCGCCGCCCTTTAAGCTTTAGACAAGGCGCAAGTGAAGCGAGGTGAAGGAGTGTAAACATAAGTACCTGATTGAACCGAGTGAGCTTGCAACGCAGGATAAAGCTTAGTAGGCGGTGCTATAGGATTGTCTTTTATTACTAAGGCTTAACTATGCGTTTAAAAATTTTAATTACTGGATTATTAATTATTAGTGTTACAGCAAGTTATGCAAATGCAGTGCTAACGACACTTAGTGGTGAAAGAATTCCCTTTACAAATTTAAAAGGAAAATGGGTTTTAATTAATTATTGGGCAAGTTGGTGCCAACCTTGTTTAGATGAAATTAAAGAGTTAAACCATTTCTATCAACTTAACAAAGATAAAATTTACTTATTCGCTGTTAACTTTGATGAATTATCTAAACGTGAGCAAGTGCAATTAATTAAAAAATTAAATATAAATTATCCTAGCTTAGCTCATGATCCACGAGCTGCGTTAAATTTAGGTGATCTACGAGGCGTTCCTGCAACCTTTGTTTTCGATCCGGCCGGAAATTTTCGAGAAGCGCTGTATGGTAGTCAGACAATAAACTCGCTAAAGAAAGCCATTGAAGGTTAACTATTAATCAGTGTAATAACTAAACTGCTAAGTTCTAAAGTCAGGGATTGTCTAATTTTATTATTAGAGCGCTTGCCTACTTGTAGATTTTACTTTAGTGCCAGGCACAAAGGTTTCGAGGAGCAGAGTTTACAAGGAGTAAATGAGCAGAAACGTTTGTAACACAGCAATAAAGTAAAAATGCAGGTTAGGCAAGCGCTCTATTCTGAAACTAGGAACTTATTATGTCGCACATAGAAATTAGTCAATGTTTAGATGGTATATTAATACGAGAAGGTGCTGGGGTAAAATTACGTCGCTATATCGGACTTGAGCGAACTGATAACTATGAGCCTATTTTATTATTTGATTTTTTTGATAGTAGTGAGCCTTTAGATTATTTAGGCGGCTTTCCAGCCCATCCTCATCGGGGTTTTGAAACGATAACTTATTTGCTGCAAGGTAAATTACTACATGAAGACAACACTGGACACCAAGGTCTAATCGGCCCAGGAGATGTGCAGTGGATGACAGCCGGAAAGGGGGTTATTCATTCTGAAATGCCTGCTCAAACAGAAGGTAAGTTCACAGGGCTACAATTATGGTTAAATTTACCTGCGGCTGCTAAAATGTCGCCTCCTCGCTACCAAGAATATGCAGCAAACCAGTTACCTGTAGAATGTCATGACAATGGTATCATAATAAAAGTTATTGCTGGCAAAACTATAGAGGGTACTGAATCACCTATTAAAGGTATTGCAACAGAGCCCTTATTTCTAGATATTAAATTGCCTACTGGTAATCATTTTACTACGCTTATCCCAGATACTCATCAATCTATTTTATTTAACTTAGCTGGAAGCTTAAGTATTAAAGATAAGAATGTTAAAGAGTATCAATTAGCTATCCTAAGCCACGGTAAAAATTTAAATCTTAAGGCAGAAAAGGACTCACATTTTTTACTTATTGCCGCTAAAAAGCTAAAGGAACCTATTGCTCGTTTAGGGCCCTTTGTAATGAATACGGAACAGGAAATTATGCAAGCAATAGATGACTTTCGCAATCAGCGTTTCTAATTTATTCCCAGAAACTACTTTACTTAAGTAAAATTTACTTTTGCTCTAAAAATAAACTTAAAGTATAATTTTTAAATAAAATTGTCTTGGCTCTGCAAAGTAATTGATGTATAATCAATGCGCACACAGGGCTGCTAATCGTCATTATTAAGGTTTAAATCCTCCAAGCAGCTTCATTTATAACGATTAAAATCTATATGAGAGTGTCATGGCGATAACATTAATATTTTACATCATTTTGCTGCTAAGTTTAGTTTGTGTTATAGGCATGTTTTATAAGTTAAGGCAGCAGCGCTCTGTGCACTTATCAATTTTGGATTATGTAAAATTAATTGGCAGTGGCGTTATCGCTTTTATTGCTGATACTTTAGGAATAGGTAGTTTTGCTGTTAATGTTGCCTTAGCTAAGTTGTTAAATACCTTTCCTGATGATCAATTACCGGCTGTTAATAACGGCGCTCAAGTTATCCCTGGCGTTATTGAATCATTTTTCTTTATGCAACTTATTGATGTTGACTTAAATACGCTATTGACCTTAGTCATTGGTGCTTGTATCGGTGGCTTAATTGGTGGCACCATTGTTAGCCGATTAAGTAAGCAAGCAATACGCCTAGGTATGATATGCTGCTTTGCGATTATCATTGCTTTACTTATTTGCCATCAATTACGTATTATGCCCATTGGTGGCGATTTAGTGGCATTACATGGTTGGAAACTAATAATAGGTTTTATAGCTATGGTAATTTGCGGCGGCTTAACTTCAGTTGGAATAGGCCTGTTTGTTATGGTGCAAGGTATTTTATTTTTGTTAAATGTGTCCCCGCTTGTTGCTTTTCCTATCATGACGACTGCTGGTGCTATGCAGCAACCACTTACTACACTTGTATTTTTACAACAAGATAAGATCCCTTTAAAGAAAACACTGATTTTAAGTATAGCGGGCTGCGTGGGCGTTTTAATAACGCTACAAATATTTACTCATTTAACGGTTACGTGGTTACATTCCCTCCTCCTTGGTATCATGATCTATAATTTATATGCAATTAGTAGGACTTATTTTTATAATAAATCTTTGCATGCTGAAGCTAACGCAACGATGCCTTTGACAGTCGTGGATTAATTTTAGAAGTATTTGTTATTGACCTTAGTCAAAAAAGCTCTTATCGTTTTTGTGAGTTACTTGATTAAAGTGCAAATTTCTTATACGAATTTTAGCGCTTAAAGCAAATTATTTTACATTTAAGGATAGGTAGCGAATTTATAATTAACCTTTGTATTTAGTGATTTAAGGATGATCCATGAAAAAAATAATAATGTTTTGCTTCAGTCTGCTATTAACTTTACATACTTATGCATTTAATAACCGCTTTGATACTATGGTAATTTTTGGTGATAGCCTGTCGGATAATGGAAATTTATATAATTACATGTGGCATTATTTGCCCTCGTCACCACCTTATTACCTAGGCCGCTTTAGTGATGGCCCTGTATGGACTGAATATCTTTATGCTGATCTTTTTCCTGAAACTTATATAGAAGGTTTTCAAGATTATGCTGTTGGAGGAGCAGGGGCTGTACTCTCTTATAAAGAAAATTTGCCCTTTACACTAGCAGCAGAACTAAACAACTACTTTTATTGGCATACTTATGGTAGAAAAGATACAACCCTATATACTATTTGGATTGGCGCTAATAATTATATTAATGAACCAACTAATGTCGAAGATTTAACAACCGGTGTTGTGAATGCAATTGGTAACGCTGTAGAGCGGTTAATTGCTAAGGGCGGCAACAAATTTGTGCTAATTAATCTCCCAGATTTAGCTCGCTTACCTCATGCTAAAAATTCATCTAGACAGTGGCTATTGACTTATTTAGCTGAAACACATAATCGTAAATTAACTACTCGAATTGACGAGTTAAAGTTAAAGTATCCTCAAGTTTTATTTCTTTATTTCGATGCTTATAATTTTTTTAATCAGTCTATTGATCATTCTGAAGATTATGGCTTTATAAACACAGATGAACCCTGTTATTTAGGAAGCTATACGGGTTGGTTAAATACGTTAAAGCCAGATGATGAAACATTATTTGCAAGTTTAAAAGCACGTTCACCGAAATTAACTGAAAAAGAATGGCTATTAATAAAGAATAATCCTCAATTATATGAGGCAGCTTTAACCAGTTACTTATTTAACTTGTTACCAGCAAATGAGCAAACTGAGCCAATGCAATGCGGCAATTATGTGTTTTGGGATCAAGTTCATCCAACAACAGCTGTCCATAAAATAATAGCTCAACAAGTGAGAACATTAATTGATAAGGCAGGTTTACAGCCTGTTTTACCCGAATAAAAATTAAGAAAGGTTTATTGATGGCAGATGATTTTGTAAGTAAATCGCAACGGAAGAGAGAAGCGCATGCGCTGCAGGATATTGGCGAGGAATTAATGTCTTTACCTGCAGCAAAATTGGCTATCCTTCCACTACCTGATAATTTACGCCAGGCGATAATGGATGCAAAATCGATTAAAAGTCATGGTGCTTTAAAGCGGCAAATGCAGCTTATTGGTAAGATAATGCGCTCTGTAGATAGCGAAGCAATAAGTGCTGCTTACTCAGAGATGAAAGCAGAAGAAAATGCTAAAACCGCTTCATTTCATGAATTAGAACAATGGCGTGATCGCTTAATTGTGGAAGGTAAGCCTGCGCTTACTGAATTTATTAACGCTTATCCTAATGCAGATGCGCAGTCTTTACGTCAATTAATTAAAAAAGCCATTGAGGAAAAAGTAAAGGGCCAACCTAAAGGAGCAAGCAAGGCATTATTTCGTTTGTTAAGGTCGTATCTATAATGAACTATTCTTTATTTATCAGTTGCGCAAAAGGTTTAGAATATCTGCTTGAAGCAGAATTAAAAACAATCGGATTACAAGTTACGCGTGTCAGTCCCCAAGGTGTTTATGGGGAAGCGAATGAGGCTTTGATTTATCAAATATGTCTATGGTCTCGCCTGGCAAATCGAGTTCAGTTGATATTATTTAGTGGTCAAGTTTTTGAAGAACAGAGTTTATATAAACTTTGTCATCAATTTCCTTGGCAAACAGTTTTTACTACAGATAAAACGCTAGCTATTGAATTTCATGGTACTTCAACGCATATTCGGAATTCTATGTACGGAGCTCAAGTCATTAAAGATGCGATTGTGGATCATTTTCGCAAATTAAGCGGACAGCGTCCTACAGTCGATAAAGATAAGCCACAGATTCGTCTCCATGCCCATTTAAAAAATGACATATTAACTGTAAGTTTTGATTTAACAGGATACAGTCTACATCAGCGTGGTTATCGCCTGCAGGCGGGAGACGCGCCTTTAAAAGAAACGTTAGCTGCTGCATTATTAGTACGTGCTAATTGGCCACAGTTAGCAGATAAAGGTTATGCTTTTCATGATCCTTTCTGTGGTTCAGGAACACTCGTTATCGAAGCAGCAATGATAGCTGGTCATATTGCACCAGGATTATTGCGTCAAGACCAATCATTAATTTACTGGGTTAGACACCAGCCCGCTCTGTGGGAAAAATTGCGTGCTCATGCACTCACCCAAGTTAGACCCACTAAAATTAAATTAAAAGGTACAGATACCAATCCTAAGCTAATTATGCATGCAAAGGCTAATGCAGAGCGAGCAGGTGTATTGCCTTTAGTTTCTTTTACCGAGCAGGCAATTAAGGATTGCCGCGCAGAAAGTGCGCACGGATTGCTAATTTGTAATCCTCCCTATGGAGAACGTTTAGCAGATGCTACTCAACTTATTCCCTTGTATCAACAAATAGGCACAACAGCTTACAGTGCCTTTCAAGGTTGGCAAATGGCTTTCCTAACTTCTAATCCAATGTTAGCTAAAGCAGTAGGATTGCGTGCTACTAAGCAATATACTTTCTTTAATGGGCCTTTAGAATGTAAGTTATATTGTCTAAGTTTAAATACTGAAAATCGCTTAAAAAATAACACTAATGTAGATACTCTTTCAGGTGGCGCACAGATGCTTGGCAATCGTTTACAGAAAAATTATCAACATTTAAAAAAATGGGCAACGCGTGAGCAAATTAGCTGCTACCGTGTTTATGATGCAGATATTCCAGAATATGCCTATGCTATTGATTTATATAATGATTACGCTGTCTTACAAGAATATGCTGCACCCGCAACCATTGCGCCTCATAAAGCAGAAAAAAGAAGCTTAGAAGTTATGCAGGTTGTGCCTAAAGCACTAGGAATTTCTTCCGATAAGTTAGTCGTTAAGCAACGCAAACAACAGAAAGGGGCAAATCAGTATCAAAAAATAAATCAAACTAAACGTACGCTGGTCGTTACTGAGGGGCAAGCAAAGTTTAAAGTTAATCTTTATGACTACTTAGATACAGGCCTATTCTTAGATCATCGTCTACTACGTTTAAAATTTGCTAACTTACCTAAGGGCGTAGGTTTTTTAAACTGCTTTTGTTATACCGCTACTGCAAGTGTTCATGCAGCACTAGCAGGCGCTCTAACGACAAATGTTGATCTTTCAAAAACATATCTTAACTGGGCACAAGATAATTTTAAATTAAATAATTTAGATCTTACTAAACATCGCTTTATTCAAGCAGATTGCCTGACATGGCTAAAAGTAGCTCGCGATAAATTTGATATTATTTTTCTTGATCCGCCTAGTTTTTCTAATTCCAAAAGAATGACAACTACATTAGATATCCAAAGAGATCAAGAGACATTAATTGATAGTGCGATGCGGTTGCTTGCCCGTGGCGGTAGATTATATTTTTCAACCAATTTCCGCCAATTTAAATTGCTTCCCATCATTACTGAAAAGTATAAAGTGCAAAACATTACCGCAGAAACAATTGATCTTGATTTTAGACGTAACAAGCGTATTCATCATTGTTTTTTAATTAAACATTTAGAACTTTAAGTTAAAATGATTGTTGTTAAGGTTAGTGATCTTTGTAGAATAAATTAGTTTACTTTTTTATTAAAAAGACTTGCTTGATGAATTTTACAATTATGTTAAGAATATTGCATAATTGTAAAATTAATTATATAGTCTCTTCTTTAGACATTGGAGGACTAAAATGAGCAGACCAAATCCACAACAATCAACGAGTACTATCTTAGTTGGCCTAGGCTCTGTCCCTGCGACCACTGTCGTGGTTACACAGGATAATAGGAATCACCATCATCATAACCATCACCAGCATCATTCAACAGTACAACCGCAGCAAATCATAGTGCCTACTAATTCCCATCCCTATTTAACTACGACTCCGCCACCTGCACATTACAACTCACCTTGGAGAGATAATACTAGAAGGCAGGATCCTCGAGTGGACTATCACAATTCACATACTCATAGCCATTCTTACAGATAAACAGTGGTTCAATATCTATAATTTGATATCGTAATTATTTTACGGTATCAAATTGCCTATATCGATTTAGCTGAAAGATAATCTAAATACAATATAAAGAAGTGAAATATTTTATGTTGAACTTAGTTTAATTAGTCATTTTATTGGGCTGCCAATGTACATCATCAATAAACATACTAATGTATTTCATATTACCGGTAAGAACCGGATTTTTACTCCTTATTTTTAATTGGTAGGTGATGGTGTTATTCTCGATATAGTGCGGTTTTGATAAAAGAGCAATAAAATTTTGTGGTTGACCTGAAGTAGACATCATCGCCAAGGTTGCATTAGGCAGGATAGCAGAGAAATGATTACGTAAGTTTTTACCTGCCAACAATTCAATAAATTGCGATAAGGGTAAAATACCTGCTTGCTTTTTTGGTTTGTCAGTAAAATAACTAATACAAGGCGGTACGTCACGTAATGTTAAACTATAGCTATTATCTTTATTTTTAATCAGTTCACCCGTGCTTGCGTGTTGTAAAAATAAAAAATTGCTATTCATTGCCCAAGTAAAATTTGCGATTAAAAGTAAGAAATTACCTATTAAAGCTTTCATATTATTGTCCTTGTTTGTGAAAAACATCTAATCACTTTTGCATAAATCTATAATAACCAAGCAACCATAAGCGTTTGCTGCTACTATTAATTTGATTAAAGTAAATTAGGATTTATTTTAACTAATAAAAGATTGCAGATCAAAATTTGATCAGGAAGAAGAATATTATGCATTTGAGGCCTTAACTACGAAATAATTTATTACTAGAAGAGAAGTAATGCTAATTAATTTGAGATTATAAGGCCAAAAAACTGCTCTTTGAGGAGCGTGATTCATGAGGACAAAGCAATCAGCTAAGAAATCTAGTTTGCAGCAGGAATCTGCTTTTTTAAAGCAAATTATTAAAACACAATCTTTACTAGGGCAAGCAAATTTTGATTTAGATGCATTTATGCAGTTTGTTGCTGAGCAAGTACAATTACTTACACCCGCTACAGGTGCAGTGGTTGAATTACTAGAAAAAGATGAAATGGTTTATCGAGTCGCAGCAGGCACAATTGCTAACCACGTAGGTTTACGTCTTAATAGAGATGGCAGTATTTCTGATTTATGTGTTGTGAGAAATGAAGTACTTTATTCCGAGGATACGGAGCAAGATGAGCGGGTTAACATTGAAACCTGTAGGAAAGTGCAGGCGCGCTCACTTGTTGTTGCGCCATTAGTTTATGAAAGTAAGCCTATTGGTGTCCTTAAGATCTTATCTGATAAACCGCATGCTTTTTCTGTTAATGATATTCACATATTACAATTAATGGCTGGTTTTATTGCCGCGGGTTTAGCACATCAGATTTTATATGAAACTAAGGAGCGTATTTTAAAGGAACGGACTAAAGTTTTAAAACAATTACAAGAAGTACAAGAAAAATTATCTTATTTAGCTCATCACGATTATTTAACGCAACTTATCAATAGAAAATCATTTGATGAAATATTAAAGCGCTCAATGTCGCATGTAAAGCGTCACGGCTGTTTATTAGGTTTAATGTATTTAGATATTGATTATTTTAAATCGGTTAATGATACCTATGGGCATGTTATAGGGGATGAGTTATTAAAGGCGTTTAGTGCACGTATTAAGCGCAGTATACGTGACTATGATACATTCGCTCGTTTAGAAGGCGATGAATTTATTATTCTTTTAGAGGAATTAACTTCCTGGCAAGATGCTATTGTTATAGCCAATAAACTTATTAAAAAGGTCAGTGATCCATTTAAATTTAAGGATCTAGTTTTAGTGGTAACAATCAGTATTGGGATTACTTTTTATAAGGGAGAGGATGATTCACCTACTAAACTAATGGCAGACGCTGATTATGCTCTTTATCAAGCTAAGCAAGCTGGGAGAAATAGTTTTAAGATTTTTAAAAGTGATGCCTAACAGGTTACCAGTATTTCAAATATGATCGAAAGTCCATTTTCCTATGAGGAAAAGTACATTACCTGCACCTTCAGCGCCAGGAATATAAGTAGCCGATAAAGTTAAGTGGCGATAAGAAAATGAGGCCCAAGGCAATATGCCAGGAAAAGGAATATTGTTAAATATATCAGGCCGAGCTGTCACCAAAATTGAATAGCCTATACCAAATCGTATGTTCTCATTAAAATGGGCCATTTTTAGATAAGCGTAACCAATAGCTGGTTCAATATTTTTATGAGAATCAAGAAAGGCAATAGCAGATAAACCATGCCAATTCCCTTTTTCATCGTAAAAACCTTTTCCTAAGCCGGCTCCCCAAGCCTGCTCATTATAAGTTTTAACTTTTTTAGCACTATAAGTATAACGATTATGCCAAGCATACCCTGAGAAATAGAGTTCATTATCGCCTTGTTCCCATATCTGGTATAGTCGCTGACAAGCACTTTTAAACCAATACGGCCAGTTTGCACAATGCTCGATTTCTCCAGCATGGCTATATTGCAAAAAGAATGTTAGGAACAGCACAGTAATGGCTCGTTTCATAAGTTTGCAATTAAATTTTAGTCTTAATTCCCAGATACAATATTTAGTGCTAAAGTGACTTTAGCATACTATTGTTCTAAATCTACTATCTAAATAGGAAAGAGAGCATAACATGGACTTGTTTCGTAAAAAATTCATTATTGAGCATAGTCATTCGCATAGTCATCTAGCAAAATGCTTATCTGCTTTTGACCTAATCTCCCTTGGCGTTGGTGCAATTATCGGTGCCGGTATTTTCGTTTTAACAGGCATAGTAGCTGCTACCCAAGCGGGACCTGCAATTATTTTCTCTTATGTGATGGCAGGACTTGCTTGTGCTTTTTCAGCCTTATCTTATGCTGAACTAGCTGCATTAGTGGGCGGCTGCGGAAGTGCTTACGGCTATGCATATGCTGGATTTGGTGAATTAATTGCTTGGATTGTAGGTTGGGACTTAATTCTAGAATATTCAATTGCTGTCTCAGCAGTATCAACTGGCTGGAGTGGCTATTTCAATGATTTATTAAAAACGCTGAGAATAACTTTACCGTCTTTTCTATTAAAAGGACCGTTTGAGGGGGGATGGATTAATATTTTAGCCCCTAGCATTATCCTACTCTTAGCAGGCTTGTTAATTTGGGGCGTGAAAACAAGCTCACGTTTTAATAACTTGATGGTTATCATTAAATTGGCTGTGATCTTGCTATTTATTGTTATAGCAAGTATTAATGTCGACCCAGCGAATTGGTCGCCTTTTATGCCTTTTGGCTGGAAAGGTGTGATGCATGGCGCTTCATTAATTTTTTTCGCTTACATCGGTTTTGATGCCGTATCAACAGCTGCTGAAGAAGCTATTAACCCGCAACGTGACTTGCCCTTAGGCATTATGGGTTCATTGGTTATATGTACAGTTTTATATATTATCGTCTCAGGACTATTAACTGGAATAGTACATTATTCTTTATTAAATGAGCCTTCGCCTATAAGTCATGCTATGTTACTTTTAGGACATAAAATCGCTGCAGGCTTAATTGGGGTTGGCGCAATTGCTGGGTTAACCACAGTGATGCTTGTCATGTTTTATGGGCTTACGCGTATTTTTCTTGCTATAGCGAGAGATGGCTTATTACCTGAATTTTTTGCCCATACTGGAACTCATTCTAAAACGCCTGTAAGAATTATTTTAATTTGTGGCATTCTTATGGCTCTAATTGCTGCTTTCATACCAATAAGTGATTTAGCCGAGTTAGTTAATATCGGTACCTTGTTTGCCTTTATGATAGTTTGTGTAGGCGTAATTATTTTACGCTACAGACATCCGGAATTACCTCGACCTTTTAAAACACCATTCATGCCTCTTATTCCTATATTAGGTGTACTAAGTTGTACTTATCTACTTATCCATTTACCGTGGGTTACAGTGCTACGTTTTGTTATATGGATGGTTCTAGGATTAATTATTTATTTTGCTTATGGTCGATTTCATAGTGCTCTAAACGAGCAAGATGCTTAAAAATTAATACTAAGGAACTATTTTGGCTAAGGAAAGTAGAGAAAGAAGTTACCCTATGTCGAGAGCGTTAAAGCAATTAGCAGATAGTGCAGCAAAAGAAAAGAAAATGACTTATGGGAGTATTGTTGAAGGATTAGGTGAGCAAGGATTTGGCCTTATTACTGTTCTTTTTGCTTTGCCAAGTGCGCTTCCCATCTCAGCTGTACCTGGTTTTTCTTTTATTTTTGGTCTACCCATTGTTTTTGTGTCACTGCATATTATTATTGGAAAGCACCGGATATGGCTACCAAAATCTTTATCGGAAAAGGAAGTTAACAAAAGGAAGCTTGCCAAAATTATAAAAAAAACCTTGCCTTATTTAAAATATATCGAAAGATTACTGAAACCACGCCTGCGCCTTATGACTTCTCCTATTATGGAGAGAGTACATGGTTTAATGCTACTTTTATTAAGCTTTCTCTTATTATTACCTATTCCCATGAGTAATTTTATTTTTGCCGCTCTTATCATTTTATTTGGACTAGGCTTAACAGGCGAAGATGGTTTGTGCTTGTTAGTCGCTTATTTTGGCGCTATTTTATATGGCATATTTATTACTACTCTATTTAAAGCCATCTTTTAATAAATTTATAGTTAAGTAGACCTAGTGAGGATGTTTAAACCTGAAAGTGACCTATTTAAATAACAATATCATAGCGCCAGCTACAATGCCTGCTCCCGGAATTGTTAATAACCATGAAAAAAATATCCTTTTTAAGATAGGTAAGTGTATCTCTTCTACGCCGCGGCTTACACCAGTACCAGTAATAGCACCGGTAACAGTATGAGTAGTAGATACAGGGATCCCAGATTCAGTAGCTATAAAAATCATAATAGCAGCGCCTGTTTCAGCCGCGCAGCCACGTAGAGGGTTTAACTCAGTAATTTTGGTACCCATTGTATGCACAATACGCCAGCCCCCAGCCATAGTACCTAGGGCAATAACTAAATGACAGCTAATAACGACCCAGAAAGGCACATAAAAAGTATCCCCGAGCCACGAAGAAGAAAATAGCAGCACGGCAATGATACCCATTGTTTTTTGAGCATCATTCCCGCCATGAGTTAAACTTAAGAAAGCTGACGAAATTAGTTGAAAGCCTCTAAAAGATCTTTGTAATGATTGTTCATTGTGTTGTTCTGTAAATCTACTAATCATTGTTGTCAGAAAAAATCCTAATAGTAAGCCTGCCAGGGGCGAAATGAAAATACCAGCTAATACTTTAAGGAGACCTATTGGTTTTAATACACCAAATCCTGCTTTAGCTAAAGCAGCACCTGCAAGTCCACCAACTAATGCATGTGAAGAGCTTGACGGTATACCGTAATACCAGGTCAAAAGATTCCAAAAAATTGCGCCACATAAAGCGGCAAAAATAAGATAAGGCTCAACAATGTTGGTATCAATAAGCCCACTTCCAATTGTTTGAGCAACAGTTAATTTAAAAACCAAAAATGCAATGAAATTAAAAAAGGCTGCCCACAAAACCGCCTGTCTAGGGGTTAAAACACCTGTAGTAACAATGGTGGCAATTGAATTGGCTGCATCATGAAAGCCGTTAATAAAGTCAAAAATAAAGGCAACTAGGATAACAAACAATATAAAGAAAGTTTCCGAAGCCATCATCTGTCCGCGCCATTAAATTTTTTACTTTTAGGGAAAATTCTAATTTGAGTAATTCTTGCCTTCTTCATCGTTTCGATAACGGCAGAGAAATCTGGAAATTCAACTCGTTGCCCAATTATTGGTACAGAGCCAAGTTGATGCAAAATTAATCCACCTATAGTTGTGATTTCTTCTTGCTCATTTGTAAGCGTCAATGGTCTTTGTAAAGCTCTTTCTAAAGCAAATATGGGGCAATTTCCTTTAACAGTTAAGCTGCCATCGGGATGTTTTATCCAGGCATCTCGGGTTTTATGGAATTCATCTTTAATAACGCCAATAACTAAGTGTAATAGATTATCGAGCGTAACGAAACCAGCAATATCTCCTTGGCGATTATAGACTAAGGCAAAATGTGGCATTCCACTTTGAAATTGACGCAATAAAGTTAAAGCAGGTAGCCTATGTGAAATTTTGGGAATAGGCCTAGCTAAGGCTCGTAAATCTAATAATTCATTATCATTTTTGTTATGTAGTAAGGGTTGAATATCTTTAACGTGTAAAAGGCCAATTATTTTCTTTTCCTGCTGGCTGTAAACAGGATATCGGCTATAGCGATAACGACTTAATGTATCAAGAAGTTCCTTTTTTATGACAGTGCTATCTAGCGTTACCATATCATGATAAGAACACATCACATCAATTGCTTGTAATTTAGCAAGTTCAAGGGTGTGAGCTAAAATATTACTCTCCTGGGAGGTAAGCTCACCATGTAATTGGCTGGAACGAAGTATGAGTTTTAATTCTTCAGTAGAATGTGATTCTTCGCCTGGATGCACTTCATCTAGACGTAACTTTTTTAAAAAGAAATTAGAGCAGGAGTTGAGAAGCCAAATAATAGGGTACATTAGCCAATAAAAAATATACAGTGGTACTGCTGTCCACAAGCCAACGCGCTCGCTTTGTCTTATTGCCCAAGACTTAGGAAGCAGTTCGCCAATAACGATATGAAGAAAGGATAGAAAGGTGAAAGCGAAAGTAAAGCTAATAAATTCAATTAATCCTGGCGTAGTGAGGCCAAGGTATTTTAATAAAGGTGATAATAAGTCAGCAAAGGCAGGTTCACCTACCCATCCCAAGCCTAAAGAAGCTAAAGTAATGCCTAATTGACATGCTGATAAATAAGCGTCCAGTTGTCGGTGTACACGCGCTAGAATGGCACCGCGCCAAGGATACTGAGTTGCAATAATGGCTACTCTGGTTGACCTTAATTTAACCATCGCAAATTCTGCTGCCACGAAAAAAGCATTAAGGGCAACGAGAATAAGGCCAACAATTATCAAAATAATGTTGATCATAATTAAATATAATAACTTGTTTTAGTCATGATTTGAGATGTTTTATTCATTAAATATTTTAAAATCCCAGGGAATTCAACTGCGCCTGCTTGTTTAGCCATTTCAGCGTGATGAGCTTCGTCTTCTTGCATTTGTTTTAGAATAAGTGCTGTTCTTTTATCTTCTGTAGGTAGTTTTTCTAAATGTTTTTGTAAATGGGCACTTACTTGCAATTCTGTCTCTGCTAAGAAACCTAAACTAAATCGATCACCAACTAATCCCGCAAACGCACCAATCGTAAATGAACCAATATACCAGATCGGATTTAATAAACTAGGTTGGCTATTTAACTCAACTAAACGCTCTTCACACCAGGCTAAATGATCAACTTCTTCTTCTGCTGCACTTATCATTTGTGCTTTTACATCAGTTAGCTGTGCTGTTAATGCTTGTCCTTGGTAGAGGGCTTGCGCACAAACTTCACCGGCATGGTTTACTCTCATAAGACCTGCGACATGCTTTTTCTGATCCTGTGTTAGTACTTCTGTAAAATTTTTATTTTCAATTGGTGATGCTCTCTTACTAATTCGTTTAGGCGGCGGCAGAATCGTACGCAAGGCTATGTCAACTTCTTGGATAACTTGATCAAGTAGACTAAATTTTCTCATATTGATCTCACTTATTTAGCTAAACTTAACTATTAAAGTTTATGAATGTAAGTTTAACATTAAAATACCTTTATCTTAGATAATAAATTAGATAGGGAATTAAGGCTTCTTCGTCCAAGTTATTAGTTAATTTGTTGTTAGATGATTTCCTATTTATCTATAGGAATAGTAAGCTAAATTGGCCTAAGCTCATATCTTAATAAGTATATTTTTTGTATACTTATTAAGATTTAATAAAAGGGTTCATACTTTTAATTGAGTTTTTATTAAAGGTTAGTTAGAGTGTTTATTCTACTGGTAAAAAGGACTTAACTATGACGCTTTTACATTTAATTATTTTAATTATTATTGTGGGTGTTGTGCTTTGGGGGATTAATGCGTTTATTCCTATGGCACCTATAATAAAAGGACTATTAAACTTTTTAGTCTTTATTTTATTACTTATTTTTATTTTACAATTTTTCAAACTTATTCCAACTATAATCCCATTTCCTACCTTGGGCGGTAGATGATAAACGTTTAGCTACTGCCAAATATTAAATATTTGGCAGTAAAATTATATTTTAAGGCCCAGGTGAGTCATTCATGTTATTAGTTGGTGGAATAACCGGATTTACCGGCGAATCTTCATTTACCATACTATCATCTAAGACTTTTTCATCTTTATTTTCAGCTTTCTTTGCAGTTTCTGGTGATTTACTGCCAACTTTTGGAATTGATGTTTGCGTAGCAGTATCATTCTCGGTAGGGCTAGTGGTAGGGGGCTGTAGTTCAGCATGAACTAATAAAGGTATGGCGAAGGTAGCTCCCAATATTGAGAGTAATTTTTTCATACTATCTCCTTGTAATTTAATTTTAAAATATTTAAAAGCGCCGAAATTCACTTCGGCGCTATTTTCTATTAATGTTGATTTGGGTGAGATAAATAACTTCCATAATAATCAGTCATTGTTTTTTTCCAAGCCTGAGAAGACATATCTGGCCAATGATCTTTATCAAAACCAGGCGATGCTTCTAGCGTCTTTCTATCAATTGGTACAATAAAACATTCTCGCTTTGAATCATAAGAAAACAAGCCCCAAGGTAGAGCAAATAATTTTTTGCCCATGCCCAGAAAGCCACCATAAGATAATACTACATAAGCGACTTGTCCCTGCAGTTTATCAATCATAAGCGTTTCAATCGTACCTAAATCTTCACCTTGTGAATTTTTCACGTCAGCTCCAATAACATCGTCTGTATTTACTATTTGCATGTTCATGGCTAACCTCCTTTCCTTACATTTAAAATGCATGTAGGTTTTATCAGCTTGACGGTAAGTTATTTTAATAACTATATGATTTTCTATTTTTTAACCTCGATAAATATTATGCAATAAGAAAAAAAGACAATAAACTACCATTTACTTACTTTTATCCTCTCTCCAATTGAGTGATTAGCCAGTTTATTATTGTGTTTTTAAGCTATTTTTATTTAGATCTAAGATAATTATTGTGAATATTGATTATAAATTGAAATCAACAAAATTTATTATTTGTAGATTATATTAATACAGCAGAATTAAGACTATTAATTAGATATTAATTATAATAAAGCTATTATTGAGAATAGCCAATGATAAACAAACATGCAAATTATTTAAGTTGGTTTAATTTTTAAAATAATAATAAGTTTATAGTAATTTAGCATTAAACAAGGGCTAATTTTATGTGCTCTTCATTATATGATCTGCCAATTAGATGTAGAGATGGTAAGGAAATTACGCTCCAAAAATTCGCGAAGAGATACAGCTTCTTTTGTCAAGCAGTGGTTAAGAGCGAATTAGAATTAAAAACTATTTTTTATTATTTAATTTCTTAATAATTTGCTGGCAAAAGAAAGGTAGATCGACTGGGGTTCTTGAGGTAATTAGATTATTATCTACTACAACCTGCTCATCAAGAAATTGAGCGCCGGCATTAATTAAATCATCTTGAATTGATTTAACGCCTGTTACTTTTTTACCATTTAAAATTTTAGCAGAGATTAATACCCATCCAGCATGACAAATAGCTGCAACGATACTTCCTTGTTCATAAGTATTCTTCACTAAACGTAACATTGCTGGTTGAACACGCATCTTATCTGGTGCATAACCACCCGGAATAATGATGGCGTCAAAATACATACTGCTTGCTTCTTCTGCCGTAATATCAGCTTTTGCTTCATAACCTAGTTTACTTTTATAACTTTTAACTTCTTTTCCTATAATTAAAGGCTCTATTCCTTCTTCCTGTAGACGTAAATAAGGATACCAAAATTCTAACTCTTGATAGTCATTCTCAATTAAAATACCAACTTTCTGATTCGTTAGTTCCATGGCTTTACCTCAGTTAACATAAAAATAAATTTAAAATTTATTCAGATTTGCTAAATATTTACTTCCAATAATGCTGCTAAATTAACATTAGTCATCTAATCAAGCAACGTTTCTTTACAAGCTAATTATTATATAACCTTAATTATAAATCATTATACAGGCTTGCCTATTTAAATTATAAATTAATTAAATAATAAAAAATTATTGATATGATACAAGTTTAACTTGATAAGTGTTGCTGTGTTCAAATTTCCACAGATAAAAATTCCAGATGGTACAATTGAAGCCTTAAAATGGCTGGCTTTGCTATTCATGACAATTGATCATATTAACCGCATTTTTTTCAACCCAAGCTATTATCCTGCCTTTTGTATCGGTCGATTAGCAATGCCTTTATTTGCCTTTGTTTTTGCTTATAATTTGGCAAGACCTGCAAATCTTACAAGTAAGATTTATTTAAAAATGAGTAGGAGGTTTCTATTATTTGGTCTTTTAGCAACTCCGGGCTACATCATGATGCTGCACTTAAAAAGCCTTTTTCCTTTAAACATTATGTTTACACTTTGGATGGCTGCAACAATTATTTTCATTTATTCACAGAAAAGAGGACAAGCCCTTGCTTTTTGTATGTTTTTTCTAGGAGGACTCCTTGTAGAGTATAGCTGGTCAGGATTAGCTTTAAGTGTCTCTTTTTGGCTTTATTTACGTAAACCATCAGGATTATTTGCTATTTTTATTTTAATTTCTTATTTTCTATTAAACCCAGTTAATGATAATAACTGGGCTATGGCAACGATTCCGATTATTCTGTTAGCAACTTTAATAGATATTAAATTTCCACGGTTACGATACCTGTTTTGGATTTACTACCCTTTGCATTTAACAGTATTGGTACTTATTAAAATGTTAATACAATATAAATAAATATATAATCAATAATTATTCGATTTCCTTACTTGCCTTAAATGCTTGCCAATCATCGTCATGTTTAAAAATATAGCGGCAGGCATGTTCAATAAAGAAATCTCTATAGCGGATACCAGCACGTTCACAGTATTCTGTTATTTCGTCATAAACTGCTTTACTTATTCTAATACGAAATTGGGTCTTCTTCTCAGCAGCAGGTTCTTGCGAAATAAGCATCTTATTCCTCACTCTAACACGTAAAACAAGCAAATCATTATAATCAATCATTGATTTAATTCAATTAACTAATGAGAAGTTGTTAATATGAAATAGTCATGATAAGGTCAGACAGTTGATTTAACTAACGTGAGTTCGACATAAAGAGCCAAAGGCTCTTTTGTGTCGCTAAACGAACGTTATCCCGTAGAATGCGCAGCATTTGTACGGGATCCAGATCAAAAATAAACAAATTTGACATAAATATATCAGATATCTTTATGTTGAATTCACGTTAACTAAGGAGAACCCATGAAAAATTGCTTTAAGATAGCGGTTATAGCAACGTTAATGATGTTGTTGTTTGGGTGCCAGAATAATAATATGCTTTCCAGCAGTAATATACCTTTTATGATGCATTCTGACGCTGCAATTATTGATTCAGTGCGGGCTACTTTTGCTAACAATAATCAACTTGCAGGAATACCCATCGACGTACAATCTAATAATGGTATTGTAGAATTAAGTGGATATGTTAAAACCATTCGACAAAGTGATACTGCTCTTGAATTAGCTACTAAAGTGCCTGGCGTAAAAGGTGTACAAAACAATTTAATTGTTAGGAAGTAAGGCTACTTTCTTAGAGACAATTAGCTTCTGATCTAAAATAGTTTCTTTTAACAAATAATGTTTGTTTAGTGCAGACTACATTTCCTTAAGCCCTATTGCTAGAAACTTAGGGCTTTAAATTTGTGACTTACCGCGCAAATTGTTGTTTACTAAAGGCAACTCTGTCAAGAATAGTCTCTTTAGTAGATGCACGTGCCTCAATTAATTTATATCGTTTAACAGCACCTTCCCGATTAGCAATTTGTATATTTAGCCCTGGTCTTGCATTTAATTCAAGCATTAAGGGGCCATGGTCTCTATCAAGAACAATATCGACACCTAGATACCCTAATCCAGTTAGCTCATAACAACTTGCAGCAATTTCAAGGATTTTATCCCAGTGAGGGACTTCAATATCTACAATTGGATTTAAGGTATCAGGATGATAATCAATCGTGTCATTGTGAAAAACACCACCTAAGGTTTTTCCAGTTGCAAGATTAATACCTGCACCAATAGCGCCTTGATGTAAATTGGCTTTTCCTCCTGATAAACGTGTTGGTAAACGAATCATGGCCATAGCAGGATAACCTAACAGAGTAATAACACGAATATCAGGCACACCTTCATAACTTATCTCTTTAAAAACTGAGTCAACGATAACACGATGTTCTATAATGGCATAATCAGCATGGCCGCCAAGGCTATAAGCGCCTGATAATAAAGAAGAGAGATGATAGCTTAGCTCTTGATCTGTAAGTAATTTACCATTTATCTGCCTATAACGTCCAAAGACTCGCTCTGTGATAACAATAATGCCATCGCCACCTGCTCCGTGGGCAGGTTTTATCACAAAATCTTTATAAGGAGCTAAAAGTTGTTTAATGTTTTTTATCTGATGTTCTGTTTCTATTATTTTATAGAGTGGGGGAACAGCAATCCCAGCTTTTAAAGCCAAATGTTTAGTTTGTAATTTATCATCTACTAACGGATAAAGCTTACGGTGATTATAACGTAATACATAATCACTATTACGTTGGTTAATACTTAAAATACCTTTCTGCTTCAAACGACGATAAACATGCCACATTAAGGACCTCCAGCTCCAGCCAGCACTTTAAAGCGGAACAGTTCAAAGAGCCGATAACCTCTATACTGGCCAACAAGTAAAATTAAAGCCAATAAAACTAATAATAATTCTGGAAAAGCAAAAAATAAGTATTGTATTGGCGCATAACTCATAGCCCAAAAAGCTATAATTGCCGCTAATAGACTACCTAGCCCCGACTTAATTGCCTCACTTGGACCACGCTCATCCCATGTTATACACATTCTTTCAATAGTCATGGTTAAAATAACCATAGGAAATAGGGCAACGGAAAGACCAGATTCAAGACCTAAATTTTGACTCAGCACGCTGATAAAAATCATCAAAAGAATAACAATGGTTAATATAGCTGCAAGTCGTGGTACTAAAAGAAGTCTAAGCTGATCTAAGTAAAACCGAGCTAATAATCCAAAAGATACTATAAGTATAAATAATGATATACCCCAAATAACATGCGTTTCTCGAAAGGCAAGTGCAATTAACACTGGCATAAATGTTCCAAATGTTTTTAAACCAATAAAGTTACGCAACAGTAGAATAATAAAAGCGCCAATCGGTACAGTAAGTAAAATCTTATAAGTTTCTTGAGCATTAACGGGTAACTGAAGTAAGGAAAACCTTAACATCTCTGAGTCTGTTTGTAGGCCCCTGGCTTTAGCAATAGTTAGAGCATTGATAGGCGTAGGCGAGATAGTTAAATTAAATGTAGCTCGTTTACCACCCACCACAGTGTATAAGGGTTCAGAACCGTATTGCCAGACTAAGAAGTTTTTAGGTAAGCCTGCACTGCCAGTACGTGGATTAATATAGAGCCATTCTTTACCATTATAAACGGCCATAAATGATTTAAACTCAGCTTTATTTTGCTGGCTTAAGTAAACTCCTTTTACAGACATTGCATAAATCTTGGCTTGATTTAGTATCAAGATTGCTGCATTAAGAACATTCTCTTCAGAGAAATCACTGCCAATAAGAAGTTTAGCGTTTCCCTCTTTTTTATTTAATTCTTTTATTGTCCCTTGTGCAAAAGTTTGGATATCTGCTGAAGACTGGCGAACTAGGTTAGTAATGTTATTGACTGCTGATTTTTGATTTTCTGCCAAGGACAGCCCTTTAATAGGTGGTGGTTTGGGTAGAGTTGCTTCATTTGTATCTGTTTCACGAAATATTGCTCGATAATAAAGTGATTGATCACCTGCGCCGCGGCGTAACGACCAGACTGTTTGTCGATTATAACCAACTAAATTTGTTGTAACACCATAATTATGTGAAACAAAGTATTCATCTAAAATAGCAAAATAAGGTGGCATGTAAGGAATAATAAAGTTTGCTTTAACTGGCGTATTTCGCTCAGCTGTGAAGCGAAGGTTTGCTTCGACCATCCAGCTATTAACAGTTTCAGTATCAGTAAGTGGTACATCTAAAAACAAGTGGCGATATAAAAATAACCCTATACCAAAAACAAACAAGGTTATAATTAAACCGTAGACATGATGTTTATTTGACTTCATTATTATTCAACACTGCTGGTTTAACATTAAAAGTAATGCTTGGATCGACTAAACCTGAGAATGCTTTGATAGCATCTCGCCCTAGTAAGAGAGGATATAAGAAGCGTTTACGATTAGCTAGATTAACAGGGATGGCGCGTTCCCTATCACCAATTCGAATACGCATTAGTACAACAGGTCTATTTAAAGGGTCTTGTTTAGATTTTAAATGTTCACCAGCTCTTACTTTAATTTTTACATCTCCCAAATATTTGGCTATAAATGGAATATCTCCTTCTTTGGTAGGAACAAGAAAACTTAAATAAGTTTTACCATTTTGCTCAACCTGTTGAATATGAATTGCACTAAGTGAGGCAGACTTTGCGCCAGTATCTAGCTTGGCTGACAATGGAAGGTTTTTATCAACCAGGATAGCTTTTTCAACATAGCCATAAACAATTTTATTTTCTGAAGCCATTGTATATCCTGAAAATATTATGCAAACTAAAATGAGCAATGTAGATAACTTCATCTCTTCCCCTCTAGTTAACGTGAGTTCAACCGAAAAGATTTTGTAATCTTTTCGGTTGAACTAGCTTTTTTAGTCTAGATCCCGTACAAATGCTTTGCATTTTACGGGATAACGTTCGTTTAGCGGCACAAAAGAGCCCTCGGCTCTTTTGTGTCGAGCTCTCGTTAGTTAAATCTATAAATCTTACCAGTTTAGTGAGACTGTGCCCAGGCCTTCATAGTATAGGAAAATTGTTTCCAGTTTAATTAAAGAAATTACATTAATAGCCACTAACTATGTTCTTTAATTTGCTAAATGAAAAGAGGTAAGCCCAATTAAGCCTGTAATAAAATAAAAACTTGCCATTTTAAAGCGCTGTCCTTTGCGTAGAAATAAGCATAAGACTGTTAATACAATTAAAGCAGGATAAGTAAGTTGTAAAATAGGATTTAGAAAAGCTGCAATGCCTCTAAAATCTAATAAAGATATAATAAACGCAAATCCTGTTGTAAGAATTAAAAAAATAAAGAACTTATTCCTGCCTGCTTTACAGGTTGTAGCAAGATAACGTGCAAATAAATTATTTAAAGCAACTGCTGTTGTTAAACAGGAAAAAAACATCGTAATAGCCATAAATAAAGTAGCTTGGCTGCCTAACGCATGCGCAGCAATAGTAGGCAAAATCAACTCAGGCCTAACATTAGAGAGTAATGCAGCGTAGTGAGAACCTAGATAAACTAACCCTAAATAAATAAGCCCCAATAAAGCAGCTCCTAAAATACTAGGCTTAATTGCAAAGCGAATAATTTCTTGATTAGAAGATTCGGGAAACTCTTTTTGTATTTGCTTAAAAATTAATGATGAGAAGAAAAAAGCAGCAAAGAGATCCATCGTTTGGTAACCTGTTAAAAAGCCATTGCTGAAGGCTTGACTAGCTATAGTTTCATGAAGATTCGCAGGGGCTTTTATTACTGCAATTAAAATTAAAATAACAAGGGTAGACAGTAGTAAGGGGCTCATCCATTTTCCTAGCGCTTTAACCATAAAGGTATCGTTTAAGCAAAGGAAAAAAGTGATAAGACAGAAAGCTAAACTAAACCACATCAAAGAAATTTGTGGAAAAAGATAGCTTATACTGCCATAAGCAACGGTAATGCACCGGGGAACTACACCAAATGAACCCAGAAGAGATAAGATAAGAAAGGGTAGAAATGCGCCCGCTAATTTTCCTGCTTCATTAAAAAAATGAAGATAATTACCATGATAAAGTTTAATTACAAATAAACCTAATAAGGGTAAAAAAATACCGGTCAGTAGTAAACCTAGAAACCCTAAAAACCAGTGTGAGCCACCTATATGGCCAATTTGTAAAGGAAATACTAAATTACCAGAGCCAAAAAACATTACAAAAATTGCGAACCCATAGATTAATGTTAATTTATACTGCTGCATGAAAAGATTTTCCTACCGATTTAAGATTAAGATTTAGCCTAAGAGTCTATTTAAGGGCTTTAAATAGATGGTTTTAAGCTAGAGCAAATTTGAATATTGAGCGAGCGTAAACGGCCTAGGCGGCCACATAATTAATTAATCGGAGGTTAAAATTATAAATTACTCTCTTTTTAGTCATTGATAAGATAGCCTGCTGCATAATTTTAAGTGTGCAATTATATATCACAGTAGTTTCTTTATACTCATTTATTACGCATTTGGCAAGAGATAATTGTATATCTATGCAGTAAGATAAGAAATCTTAGTTTAACGAGATGTTAGAAAGAAAAAAAATCATTAAGAATTACAGGCTTAAAGATTTAAGTAAATATTAATAGCAGAAGGTTTATAAAGAAAGCAAAAAGCATTCATTAGGTAACCTCGTAATGTAAAGGACAGCAAGAAATCAGCTAGCCAAAGAATAACAAAAATTTTACTTTTATTTTTAGATAATTATGTTAATATTGTTGATGGACTAGCTATTTTGGTCTATTTTAAATCAAGATGAAAAATATATTGTCATTTGCGAGGAAGTCATGTAAAATGCGGCCCATCTTAGCCGTTGCATTAATTCCATGACGACCAAGACCAATTTAGCGAATGATACAGGCTCTTCAATTGATAATGAAAGTTCTATTTATGCTATCGCGGGTAGGCTAGATGTTCAAAGTCGCTTGTTGGCTAAGCAGCTGCATGAAGCGGGTCATATCTATCTTCTTTATGGCTTACTTGATGGTCTAAATCTTTCCTACAGTACCCTTAAATACTTCTTCGATGTTGTCTTAACGAATAGTAAAACTTCCTCATCTGATGCTATGCATGAATGGACATTAACTCCTGCAGGAATGTTAGTTGCAGCAACAGAATCAATCACATTAATTGTTTTTTCAATGCTTGCCAATCATTTTAAAGACAGTGACAAGAATCTTTTTAAACGTTATATCGCTGTTACCTGGCCTTATCTTCGTGATTCATTAAAAGGATTAAAAAATGGTTATAAGGGTGTGCGTAGTGCGGTTCAAGTTGCTAATTTATTGGGCGGCTTTCATTTAAACCTTTTAATTCTTCCAGTAGGTTTAGTGATAAGTGGCTTGACAATAATGAATCGAATTTGGCTACGTCATATGATAAGTTTGCGTAAGGATATGATGAGAGCAAATGCTATATTGCTGGAATCAATTGAGAATAACGAAAATCTAACGAGCGAAGACTATAAAAGAATAAGAAATTCTATTTTCGACCAAGCTGAGGAAGTAAAGAATAGGCATCGATTTGCTTATGTAGCAGTAGCGTATAGTGGTATAGCAGATAGCCTTTATTATTATATAGGAATACTAACGTTATGCTCATTTAACTGGCCATTATTATTAGCAATGGCTACCCTTTGTGTTACTTACTCCCTTGTTTGTATTGCGACACGGATGTATGAGGAGTATGACCATCAGCGCAAGCTTAAAATCTCACAAGTAAAAATTGATCTAGCATTATTTATTAAGGAAAATACCCCGGTTTTGCAAACTAATTTCGCACGGTTGCAGGAAATATCTGAACTTATAGCATTAGGTGATAAAACGAAAGCTCTTCTTGAGGAACAAGATAAGCTAACCGCAAATATAAAAGCAACGTTACTAGAATTTAAAAATAAGCGTGATCATCTTAAATCTTTAGCAACTCTATCACCGTTGCAAGCTTGTTTAGAAGGAATGAGGCATGGTTTAGCTGCATATGGCGCTCTTTCAAGTGTGGTGTTTGCTATTGCAACAATCATTGTTTTTACCACCGCGACATTTCCGCCGGCGTTAATTATCAGTTGTATTTCTGCGGGTATTATATTTCTAGCTGGCTTCGTTGCTTACTCCATGTATCAACATTACAAGCATAGAACTAAAGAAGACATTGTTGCTGATAAGCCTTACGAAAAGTTAAACGACATGTTAAAAGATTTAAAGCAAATACAGCAACGGAATACTAAACTACTTAAAGACCCTGAGTGCTCTGAAAAGCCAAGAGATTTTAAAGAGGAAGTGAAAAAGGTTATTGATGATGGTAAAAAAGTGCCAAGTGCGCCTGAATTTATTTTTCAACAATGGTTTGAAACCATACGTTCTTTTTTTTCAGGATTAAGTAAAGGTACTAAAGCTGTAGATTATACACTTAATCCATTGCAAGAATTAGCAAGTGACGGGCACTATCATGATACGCCAGTTATGATAGGTATTTCATTTGCAGCATCAGCATTATATGCTTTTACCTTGGCGCTACGCGCTCATGCTCGAAGTTTTGGCCGCCCTCCTATCTCTCAGCCTAATCCTATGGACGGTAAACAGGCAGCTAGTGTTGAAGCAGCAGATCCTAAAGCTGAGCCGACTCTGACAAATGGCGATAAACCGGATCATCCTCCGCCTATAAATCAAAAAATTAAAGTAAAAGATCCTCAACAGCAGCTACAAGCGCCACCATCAAGAGACAGTGAATTCATAGTGGCTGAGAGGGTAGCGAATAATTCTCAATTAGCTCAACATTGCTCAAGAAAACCCACCCAGCCAATCCCGATATCCCGCTTCACTTCTCTATTATTCCATCACACTAGTCAAAGCTCAAATGACCGAACAGAGAAAGCTAAATTAACAACAAATAGATTTTTTAGTAAAAATGACATTGCAGAAGAGAAGCTAGGCGGATTGAACCAAAATACTGTCAGCTCCGCTCAATCTGATACTCGCATAATTAAGAAGCCCAACTTAACTAAAGCATTACGACTAGGCTCATCTTCCTTTTCATTATTTTCAAGAAAAGACAATTTCCTCTCTCCCGTTATAAGTACTGTGACACCGACACCGAGCTAGACAGCTTTAAAATATCTTCTTGTGATAATTATTTAGTCAAGCTTTTTCATTCTGATAAAGTTGCGGGTTTAGACTAGGATCATTGTACATTTTTAATTGTCGATAAATTCTAAATGTTCGTGTCTGGTTTTTAAATTCTTTAAGTAGTTGCTCTAAACAAAGAGATAATTGACTTTGTTGTTGTAATAAAATATCAAGTTTTTGTTCGCACTGAAAAATATGCTCTTTATTTACCTCCTGACGCAAGGTTTGTTGCTTCATGTGATAAATTTTAAGAGCGAGAATAGAAAGCCTATCAATGATCATGCCGGGTGTTTCAGAATGTGTGGGGCAAAACTCTGATTGGGGAGCTGGTTTTAAATAAGTAAAGAGCCATTCATCAATCGCTTCCATTCGGTTATTACGTTGTTGATTATAGTAATCAATTTCTCGTTTTGCCTGATAAACAAACTCATAACCCATATCATCGCGACGCGCTTTATCTTCAGCGTGCCAAAGCTTATAGTTAAAGCCATGGTTTTCTTCAACTAAAGCTAGAAAGTTTTTATGACTATAAGTAACTTCATTACTTTTCCATGCGATAATGCTATTACGATGTAAGTTAATGATTTCAGCAACTAATACATCAGGTTTCATAATTAGTTAATCACTGTGAAAAGTTTGAGTGTATCATATTTTTAAACGTGGAATTACAGAAGTTAAATAAACTTTAATTAATATCTAACGATGTTAATTACCAATTTCTGCGCAAAAAGTGTAGTATTAATAAAATAACAAAATTTTGTTATAACTTGAGAAGCTAATTTGCTAACGTATTTGAAACTATCTTAATTTATAGACCTTAATTAAGACACAGATGGAGATTTTCATGAAAGTTTGGTGCACAATAATGCTATCATTTATTGTAAATACTTTAGCCTATGGTCAAGTTATATTTCCTACTGGCTGTAATCCTGTTGCTGTAGAAGGTGAAACAGTTATATTAAAAACTAAACAGCCAACACTTTACTTAATTTATAACAATTCCCCTAATGATTTGTGGATTACGCATCCTGTTTCGGAACCAAGTGCTAGTGCAGGCTGGAGTAGTCGCCTTGAAGCGCAGCACTGGTCAGCCTTAGCACTTGATAAGAATTCTTTTGAATTAAGTTGTATTGAATCAAGGCCGGGTCATGAGCAGCAAATTCCTTGTGCTGGCATGTTAGCTATATGTCATTGGCCAAAGGTTAAATTACCAGCAAGTGCAACAGGTACTTTTTGGGCTGGTGAAAATATGACTTTAGAATCTTTAAGCGCATACTTAGGGGGTAGGGGCTTTCAATTACCGACTGCTCAATAAATGATAAACTGCGTGGCCTAAGAAAGTAAAAATGAACTGTCTATAATGAACTTAATAATAATGTGGTGCTTGTGAGTAAAAAGAAAAAAGATCCTTACTATCAACGTGAAAAAGAAAAATATGGCCTACCTATTCCTAGCCGAGAGTTAATTATGCAAGTGCTAGAAGAATACGGTCGTCCTATGTCACGAAATCAATTAATCAATAAACTAGATATCCATTCAGAAAGTGAACAAGAGGCATTAGGCTTTCGCTTAAAGGCGATGCTGCGAGATGGGCAAATCATGCAAGATCGCCGCAATAGATTTTGCCTCTTACAACGTATTAATCTAAAGAAAGGGACAATACAGGGACATCCGGATGGGTATGGCTTTTTTATTCCCGATGATGGCAGCGATGATATGTTGCTATCAGCAACCGAGATGCGGGCCGTCATGCATGGTGATACTGTCCTCGCCTATCAAAGTGGTCAAGATAGGCGTGGGCGGCCAGAAGGAAAAATTCATGAGGTTATTGAGCATGCCAACGTAACAGTCGTGGGCCGCTTTTTCACGGAACAGGGCGTAGGCTTTGTTATTCCTGATAATAAGCGCCTAACTCAAGATATCTCTATTCCCCTAGAGTTTGCTAATAATGCAAAACAGAGCCAGATCGTTTTAGTTGAAGTGATTGCATTTCCTAGTAAACGAAATCAGGCGGTTGGAAAAGTAATTCACATACTTGGTGAGCATATGGCACCGGGTATGGAAATTGAAGTAGCTATTTATGCTCATGGCATTCCACATCAGTGGCCCGATGATGTTTTGGCTTTCGTTGCTAGAATTTCACAACATGTTACGCCCGAGCAATGTGTTGACCGTACGGATTTAAGACATCTGCCTTTTGTTACCATTGATGGTGAAGATGCTAAAGATTTTGATGATGCCGTTTACTGTTATAAAAAAGCAAAAGGCGGGTATCAGCTTTATGTTGCTATTGCTGATGTGAGTCATTATGTTCCGATGGGTTCGCCCTTAGATAAAGAAGCAGCTCGTCGTGGCAACTCGGTATATTTTCCAGGCAAAGTTGTTCCTATGCTCCCAGAGGCATTATCCAATGGTATTTGTTCGTTAAATCCACATGTTGACAGGTTATGTATAGCTGCTGAAATCGCAATTAGTGCTGAAGGTAAAATTACTCGCTCAAAATTTTATCGAGCTGTCTTTCATTCACAAGCGCGTCTAACTTACACGCAAGTAGCAAACTGGTTAGAGAAAGATGCTGTTGATTCAGATAAACAAGCAGTTTGGACGAATTTAAAAGATTTATATAGCCTTTATAAAATACTATTACGAGCGCGTAAGAAGCGCGGCGCAATGGATTTTGATACAACAGAAACCTCAATTGAATTTGATGAAAATAGGAAAATTCAGCGTATCGTGCCTGTTGTGCGCAATGATGCTCATCGACTAATTGAAGAATGTATGCTAGCCGCTAATGTTGCAACTGCTCGTTTTTTGGAAAAATCAGGAATTCCAGCGTTATATAGGGTACATGCTACGCCTGATGAAGATAAAATTATGGCATTGCGGCAATTTTTAGGTGAACTAGGTTTGCGTTTAGGTGGTGGCAAAAAGCCGCATCCAAAAGATTTCCAAGCTACTATTGCCTCTATTGGTGATAAACCTGAGAAGCACCTAATAGAAACAGTTATTTTACGTTCGTTAAAGCAGGCTCAATATGCAGAAAAAAATGATGGGCATTTTGGGTTAGCCTATCCTGCATACACCCATTTTACTTCCCCTATTAGACGTTATCCTGATCTACTTATTCATCGCGCTATTGGCCATTTAATAGACAGCCAGCCAATTGAAGAGTTTGTTTACACTGAAGAGGATATGAATCGATTTGGCAAGGCTTGCTCAGGAACAGAGAGACGAGCAGATGAAGCTACTCGAGAAGTGACTGCCTGGTTAAAATGTGAATATATGCAAGATAAACTTGGTCAAACCTTTGATGGAACTATTTCAGCTGTTACCGGTTTTGGTATTTTTGTCGAATTAAATGAAATTTTTGTTGAAGGTTTAGTTCATGTAACTTCATTAAAAAATGATTACTACGAGTTTGATCCTATTAAACATCGTTTAAGAGGAACACGCTGTGGCCAAACTTACCGACTTGGTGATAAAATTAGAGTGCTAGTATCTCGAGTCGACCTAGATGAGCGCAAGATTGATTTTGAATTAGCTGAAGCTCCGGACGCTAATAATGAGTGAGCAAATTATGTACGGCATGCATGCCGTGACTGCTCTATTAAAGCAAGGTCAGCGTCCTATAAGAAAGCTTCTGTTTAATATGGAGCGCCGCGATCAACGCCTGCAGCAATTACTTAATCTAGCGATGGAACGTCGTATTCCTATTGAGCGTTTAACAGCACAGCAGATGAATCAGCGGTTTGCTCAATTTACTCATCAAGGTGTTGTAGCCTATGTCGATGCACTGCCTATCTTTAGTGAGAATGACTTATCTTCCTTACTACATAAAAGTAAAAAGCCACCTTTGTTATTGATTTTAGATGCTATTACTGATCCACATAATCTAGGCGCTTGTCTGCGCACCGCAGATGCAACAGGTGTTGATTTTATTATCTTGCCAAAAGATAAAAGTGCAAGCCTTACGCCAGTAGTAAGTAAAGTAGCATGCGGTGCTGCTGAAACGATACCTTTAGTGCGTGTGACCAATTTAGTGCGTAGCTTAGAATTCCTAAAACAAGAAGGCGTTTGGATTTATGGGGCTGCAGGAGAGGCCAATAAAACGATTTACTCGCTGGATTTCAAATTACCTATTGCCCTTATATTTGGCGCTGAAGGCCAAGGTATGCGCCGCTTAACACGCGAGCATTGTGATGAGTTATTTTCTATTCCTATGCTAGGCAATGTAGAAAGCTTGAATGTCTCTGTCGCTGCTGGTGTGTCTTTATATGAGGTAGTTCGTCAACGTACTGCTTGCTAACAAAATTTAGTCATTTCTTAATTAAGCTTGTTTTTTAGCTATATACTATAATTTCAAGCATAGCTTAACTTTAAGTTATTAAAATACATTAGGTATTTCTAATACTAATAAAAGGCTAATATGATCCAGCTTGGAAATATAAATATTAATCAAAGGCGATATCAGGAATTTGACAAGCGCCTTCTTGCAGAAACTAATCTGCTTGAAAAGTGGTTTATTGAGCAAATTTTCATTGAAAGAGAATTAGAAGCAGGATCAGAAATTGAGCTATTTTTATTAGATAATCAATATAATCCAGCACCTTATAACTTAGATTTCATCAAAAAAGTTAACCAGTCGGCACTAATTCCTGAAGTAGGCGCTGCTCATCTGGAAATTAACACTCGTCATGTACATTTATACAAAGACGGTTTGAGTAAATTGCATCAGAGTATCTTAAGTTTTTGGCGCAAATGCTGCAATATTGCTCGCCAAAATCAGTACCATTTAGCCTTAATAGGCACATTACCTACAGCCACTGGGAAACATATTGATATAAAATACATGACAAATAAAAAGCGCTATCATCTTATTAATGATAGTATTCAAGATCAATGCGCCGGCCAGCCAATCTTAATTAATCTTTTGGGCGCTGAGCATCTTAAGTTTCCCTTATATTCTTTGACTGTTAATGGATTGATTTCAGCATTTCAAATACATATTCAAGTTGGCCTAAGTCAATCAGTAAAATACTATAATATTGCGCAAGCTATTGCAGGTCCTATGCTAGCTTTAGCGTGTAATAGTCCTTTTATTTTAGGTAAACATATTTGGGCCGATTCTCGTGTCTTTCTTTTCGAACAAGCGATGACCTTACCTCGTTTTGATAGGGCTTCAGGATTTAAGTGCTGTTTTTTTGGTATTGGTTATTTAAAAAATTCCTTCTTTGAATTATTTGATCAAAATTATCATTTTTTTCCAAGGCTTATACCTGAAGTCTCTTATAAATCGCCAAAGGATAAGATGTTTCATGTAAGGCGGCAAAATGGTGTTATTTATCGGTGGAATAGGCCAGTTATTGATTTTAATGATAAAGGTCAACCGCACTTGCGAATTGAGCATCGTGGCTTATCCTCAGGTCCTACTATTATCGATATGATAGCTAATGCGACTTTTTTTTATGGGTTATTAAGTTATTTCTCTTTGCAATCAACACCCATAGAATATTTATTACCCTTCTGTTTGGCAAAAAGAAATTTTTTTGAAGCGGCACGTTATGGCTTTGATGCAAAATTTGTTTGGTTTTTAGGTAAAAAAATTAATGCTTTTCTATTATTAAAAGAATTACTTCCTTTGGCACGCCAAGGATTATTAGCTCTAGGCATCAATTATGATGATATTGAGCTATATTTAAGCATTATAGATGAGCGTATTACGAAAAGAATGAATGGTAGTGCTTGGCAGTGCCAATTTATAGATAAATATGGTCGTGATTTTCACAATATGCTAGATAGCTATCTGAATAATCAGTATCAAGAATTACCTATAGCACAGTGGACTATCTAATATGGGGATTGTAAGTCAAATTAGTATGATTAAGTTTTTTTTCCAAAATTTTACGGAAAAAGAATTAATTTTTCTTGTTAATTTTATAAGTAGGGCGTCATTTGACCCTGGCGATTTAATTATTTCTCAGGGCAGTATTAGTGAGCATCTTTATATTATTGAAAAAGGTAGCGTTGATGTTTATGTTACTTTGCCAGGTGATTTTATAAAACCGACTTCTATTTTAACTGCACCGCAAATTTTTGGCGAAGAAGCTTTTCTTGCTAATGAATTAATGACTACAACCATGGTTGCTAAAACACCTGTTCATTGCTTTTTGCTTAAACGTTCTGTTTTAGATGCTTTACGTGTTACTCATCCAGAAATTTCATTTAAAATTGAATGTGCTATTATTAATCAAACGAATGAGAAGATTAGTAATAATGGAAAAAAATTAATTAATTTTCTTCTATCATTGCGAGCTAAACATAATTTACGCTCTGATCATGCGTATTACTTGCCGAATAAAGAAGCCAAGTATCAAGATTTAAATATCAAGTCTATAAATAGGCAGCTTTTAGATAAGTTAGCATTTTTAAACCTACTTACCAAAGCGCAAATTGACGAACTTCTTATGGTTATGCAGGCGCGTTTATATGAAAAAGGATATCAATTAGATAAACAAAGTTTAGGAAAAATTAGTTTGGTTTTCTCTGGTGCTGTTATGTTTTTTTTAGCTAATCAAACGAAGTTAGTTAAATCGATAGGTATTATTAGTATTGGTGATTTATTTTTACAGCCTTTGTTTGCGCAAGATCTAAAGTCACTTTTCAAATTTGTAACTTGTGAGGAAAGTATAATCTTAGAGCTAAATATTCATCAATATCAGCAATTAAGGCAGCTAGATGCAGAAATTTTTTATAAGATAAGCCAATACATTCATACTGCTTTTGTGCGATCGCTTTACATGATTAATCGTCAGTTTATAAGAATTGATTGCGAATACATGAACCCTATTTCATGAGGATAAAATGTGTAGAGTTCTTATTTATTTAGGTAAACAACAGGTGCCTTTATATGATTTATTATATGGACCTGATAATTCTTTGGCTCATCAGAGTTATGCGCCTAAATTAATGCAACATATTCAAAATCTGGCTGGTTTAGGTTTTTGCGCTTGGTCAGTTAGCTCCCCTGAGCCGCTTATTCCTTTTTATTATAAAACAACGTCATTACCCTTTTTTGATAAAAATTTATACCGTTTATCTAAAAAAATTTGGGCTAATTGTTTGCTCGCTCATGTAAGGGGCGTTGAATATAGCATTAGCGAAGTTATTTCTGAGCAAAACATTCATCCCTTTAAATTCGAAACCACACAAATTGCTTTTGCTCATAATGGTAGTTTGGCAAATATGGCTGAAATGAAGCATGCTCTAAGTCAAGAGATGAAGCCCTCTATCTTTGCTCAAATAAAAGGGACAACAGATAGCGAGTGGCTATATGCTTTATTTTTATCACAATTAACCGACTATACTAGTGAGGTTAGTTTAGATGAAGCCTTTAATGCAGTTATTAAAACGCTAGTTATTATTCGTGACGTTAGAAAGAAGTGCGGCATTAAAATTGCCTCACCAGTTAATTTATTCCTAACAAATGGTGACTACTTAATTGTGACCCGTTTTGTTTATAACTTTGGCCATAATGAAAATAATGTCCAAAAAGCTTTTTTTGAATATCACAGCTTATGGGCCACTTTTGGGGAGGCCTATGGAAGTAGTGGCGGTATTTATAAAATGTGCGGTAGTAGCAAGCGGCAAAATATTTTATTTGCTTCTGAGCCCTTGACATCTGATAGAACCACTTGGATAGAGCTCCCTGAATATTCAATTACTAAGGCCTGGTTTGAAAATGATGAAATTGTATTTAGGACTTCTGATATAACGATTTAAAGGTAGCTAAAGTTTATGATGCTTATCCTAATTAACGTGAGCTCGATATGAGGCTAGTTAATTATAAATAGGATTAAATTATGCCATTAAAAATGACTTTTCTTGGAACAGGGTCAGCATTTACTGTAGGAGAGGATAACTTTCAGTCAAATGTCCTGTTGGAAAGTAATGGTGATTCATTATTAATTGATGCAGGTTCTGATTTACGTCATTCACTTTTTGCATTAAATCGTAATTATTATGATATTCGTAATATTTATATTACTCATTTACATAGCGATCATATTGGTGGCCTAGAGTGGCTTGCTTTAGCCACTTATTTTGATGATGCCTATTCGGGAAAGCCAACTTTATTTGTTGCAGAAAAAATAGTGAAGGAACTCTGGAACCACTCACTGGTTGGTGGCCTAAGTACACTAGCTTATAAACAGTCCTCTTTAAATACTTATTTTAATGTGCAGGTTATAGGTCAGGAGCACTCTTTCACTTGGCAGAAAATCCAATTTAAGCTAATACAAGCTATTCATGTATATAATGACTATCAATTATTACCTTGCTATGGGCTTTTATTTTCCTGTGGCTCAACTCGAATATTTTATTCGGCCGATACACAATATAACCCTTATTTAATTCAACAATTAAATAAAGAGGTCGATCTTATTTTTCATGATTGTGAGACACAAAAAATTAAGTCTGGCGTGCATGCTCATTATAATGAGTTAATACAATTACCGGCCGACATTAAGCATAAAATGTGGCTCTATCATTATAGTAATAAGCAAAACTTACCTGACGCAAAAGCAGACGGCTTCTTAGGTTTTGTCTCTAGGGGTCAAAGTTTTAATTTTTGAGGTCATTCCCATAAGTAAACTTCAGGTATTTAAAAAAGAATCATGTAGCGGCGTTAAAGCTTAGTAGGTAGCACTATACAAAAGACCTCTGCATAACCTGCCCATCTTATGCGATTGCTGCGTTGCGAGTGTTTCTCCGGTGCTCATTTAATGTAAACTCCGCTCCTCGAAATACTTGCGTCTTGCCCTTACCTAAAATGGGCGGGTTATGCAAGAGGTCTAAAGCGTTTAATTTTCTAGAAATTGATGCAAGGTTTTTGTGAAACGTTTCACGAGCTCATCGATCTCTTCTTCGTTTATAATAAGAGGTGGCAGTAAGCGGATAACATTATCAGCGGTAACATTAAATATAATTCCATGCTCAAGACCAATCTTTCTTGCATCTGCTGCAGGTCGGTCAAGTTCGATGCCAAGCATTAAACCTCGACCACGAATTGCACACAAGCTTGAACCTAACTCTTGCATTAATTTTTCTTTAATTAAGTTACCATTACGCTTAGCTTTTTCACATAAATTATCACGTTCAATAACGTCTAAAACTGTAAGAGCAGTAGCACATGCTAGTGGATTACCGCCAAATGTTGAACCATGATTTCCTGGCTTAAAAAGATTACAAGCTTCATTACGCATTAAACAGGCGCCAATAGGTACGCCATTGCCTAGCCCTTTTGCTGTTGTTAATATATCGGGAGAAATATGATTATGCATGTAAGCAAATAATTTTCCTGTGCGGCCATTGCCTGTTTGTATTTCATCTAAAATAAGAAGCCATTCATGCTGATCACATAGTTCTCTTACGGCACGTAGATAGGAGTCATCGGCTACATAAATACCACCCTCACCCTGAATGGGTTCAATCATAATAGCGACAATATCATCGCGATTTTGCGCGATGATCTTTAATGCCTCAATATCATTAAAAGGCGCTCTTATAAAACCTGGTACCAAAGGTTCAAAGCCTGCCTGAACTTTACGACTTCCTGAGGCAGTTAAAGTTGCCATCGTTCGCCCATGAAAAGCTCTATCCATAACAATAATGGATGGCGTTTCTATCCCTTTTTTATGACCATAAAGCCGAGTGAGTTTAATGGCTGCTTCATTTACCTCAGCACCTGAATTAGCAAAAAAAGCTTGCTCCATTCCGGTAAGCGAAGTTAATTTTTTGGCAAGCTGTTGCTGTTCTTTGATTTGAAAGAGATTGGAGGTATGGAGTAATTTAGCTGCCTGTTGTTGAATTGTACGTGTAACATCAGGATGCGCATGGCCTAGGCCACATACCGCAATACCGCTTAAACCATCTAAATAAGCTTTTCCTTGCTCATCATAAAGCCAAATACCTTCACCATGAGTGAAGGTAATAGGAAGCGGGCTATAACTCGTAATTAATGTCATTACAACTCCTTTATATACAGAAAGCCGCTATTAATATTTATCTCCAAATAGATTTAAACGGCACATCTTATATTAACATACTTAACGTTGATTATTTGCTACAAACTCCCAATTAACAAGAGACCAGAAAGCTTTTACATAGTCCGGTCTTGCATTACGGTAATCAATATAATAAGCATGCTCCCAAACATCACAAGTAAGTAGGGCTTTTTGGCCTTTAGTCATGGGTGTATCTGCATTACTCGTACTAATAACTTGTAGTGCTCCTTCATTATCTTGAATTAGCCAAGCCCATCCAGAACCAAACGTGGTAATTGCCGTTTGGGTAAATTTCTCTTTAAACGCATCAAAGGATCCAAATGCCTTATTAATCGCGTCTGCAAGTTCTCCTTGGGGTTCCCCGCCACCATTTGGACTTAAACAGTTCCAGTAAAAAGTATGGTTCCAAACTTGTGCTGCATTATTAAATATGCCACCTGTTGATTTTTTAATAATGTCTTCTAAGCTTGAGTTTTCAAATTCTGTATTAATAATTAGCTTATTTAAATTTGTTACATAGGTATTGTGATGCTTTCCATAGTGATATTCTAATGTTTCCTTAGAAATATGAGGTGCAAGAGCATCCATTGCGTACGGCAAAGGAGGAAGAGTAAAAGCCATAAAGAATCTCCAGTAAAAGTTAAAGTATTAAGTTTAGCAGGATGTCTAACATATTCAATGCAGATAAAGATAAGTTATAGGACATATAATTTAACAGCTAATGTAACAAAAATAGCTTGAGTTATTCTATACTAAACTAAGAAAGAGGTATCAAATCTTCATTAAAATTCTAGTACCTAGCTTAACTTCGTAGTCAATCTTTAGTTGCGAATTGTTCGTATTTTCGCCATAATTAGGATCATTTTAATCGTAGAGGTGACTTCAGTGGATACAACGGAAACACTTAATAAAATTAAACAGCAAATTGCTGAGAATGCAGTATTACTTTACATGAAAGGTACGCCAAAAATGCCTCAATGTGGATTTTCTGCTCGTGCAGTACAGTGCATTGACGCCTGTGGCGTTGACTTTGCTTATGTTGATGTATTAGCTAATCCAGATATTCGGCAAACTCTACCTCAATACGCTGATTGGCCTACTTTTCCTCAGCTGTATGTTAAAGGTAAGTTAATTGGCGGCTCTGATATTATTATTGAGCTTTATCAACAAGGCGAATTAGAATTAATATTACGTGAAGCTGTTGCTCTCTGATTAATTTATTTACTCTTATAGATTAAATTAATTCATAGTTTTATTACTTTTATAAACTGAAGCTACGAATTTTTGTGAATTTTAAAGTAGTAAAGTGCTGTTTGCACTTAACTAAGGAGATTGAGATGACCGTTTTAGTTGGCAGAAAAGCCCCTGATTTTACTGTACCTGCTGTACTAGGTAGTGGTGAAATAACCGATAAATTTAACTTGCATACTGCCTTACTTAACAAATATGGTTTAATTTTCTTTTATCCTCTTGATTTCACTTTTGTGTGTCCATCCGAGCTGATTGCTCTAGACCGACGTATGAATGAATTTAAGAATCGCAATGTGGAAGTGGTCGCAGTATCTATTGATTCGCAGTTTACTCATAATGCTTATCGTAATACTGCTATAAAGGATGGCGGTATAGGATCTGTAAACTTTACTTTAGCGGCTGATATTACCCATAGCATTTGTCAATCTTACGGCGTTGAACACCCAGTGGCTGGGGTAGCATTTCGTGGTGCTTTTGTTATCGATAATAAAGGTATAGTTCGTTCACAGATTGTTAATGATTTGCCTATTGGTCGTAATATAGACGAATTAATTCGAATCATTGATGCGGTGCAATTTTTTGAAGAAAATGGTGAAGTTTGTCCTGCTGGCTGGGAAAAAGGAAAAGCGGGCATGAAGGCTTCTCCTAAAGGCGTAGCTGAGTATTTAACGACTTACTCTGAAGAATTATAACAAGCAAGACAACTTAAATTCTTTAAGTCCATTATAAATACCATGTTTTGAACATGGTATTTATGTCAATAGGTTACTTACCGTTAAAAATAATAGATAATTTTAAATCGTTCCAGAAAATTTTTCTTCCCATACATTTAACATGGCGCAGAAAAGATCAGCAGTTTTCTCAGCATCATAAATAGCAGAATGGGCTTCGTTTTTATCAAATGGAATGCCTGCGGCTTCTACCGCTTTTGCTAATACTGTTTGGCCATACATAAAGCCAGCCAGGGTTGCCGTATCAAAGCATGTGAAAGCATGGAAAGGGGACTTTACCTTCGTTCTTTTAACTGCTTCCTTTAAGAAAAGAAGATCAAACCAAGCATTATGGCCAACTAAAACAGCTCGCTGACATTTACTTATCTTTAAAGCCTGCTCGATAGGTGCAAATAGATTTTTCAATGCCTCTGCCTCGCTGATGGCAAATCGCAAGGGTTGAAAAGGATCAACCTGAATAAATGCTAAGGATTGTTCATCCAATTCTGAGCCTTCAAAGGGAATAATATGTTCAAAATAAGTGGCTTCTCGATCAAACAAGCCTTGCTCATTTCTATTAATTAAAACAATGCATACTTCAAGTAGTGCATTTTTAAATGGATCAATACCAGCTGTTTCTATATCTACAACCACAGGCAGGAATCCTCGGAAACGACTTTTTAAAGTTAGATTAATTCTATCTTCATTTCCTTTCATGTAAAACACTCCAAGGTAAAGTACTTCCAGCGGCTATAGGAATAACTTTCTGGTCACCCAGAGGCAAGATGTCTGGCACTTTTTGTGTTTGTTTAACAAGTATAAGTTTTTGCTTATTAATTGGATAATGATAAAAATTAGCGCCAAAATGACTCATAAAGGCATTAAGATTGTTAAGTTTATTATACTTTTCAAAAACTTGCGCATAAAGTGCTACAGCATAGGGCGCTGAATAAATACCTGCACAACCACAGGCAGTTTCTTTCATTTGTTGACTATGAGGCGCACTATCAGTTCCTGCAAAAAATTTTGGGTTACCACTTATTGCAGCTTGCTGTAGAACATGTTGATCTCTTTCATGTTTTAAAATTGGCAAACAATAATAGTGAGGCTTAATCCCGCCAGCTAATAATTGATTGCGATTATAAAGAAGATGATGTGGTGTTATAGTTGCTGCCACATTATCTGGCGTAGTACTAATAAAATTAACAGCTTCCCTAGTAGAAATATGTTCTAGAACAATCCGTAATCTTGGAAAATTTGCAATAATAGGTTGTAGCTGCTCTGTAATAAAGTTAGCTTCACGCTCAAAAATATCACCATGCACTATTTCGCCGTGAATCTGCAAAACCAAATCAAGTTGTTGCATGAGATCAAGCAGTGGGTAAAGACTTTTTAATGAGCGTGCTCCAGCCTCAGAGTTTGTTGTCGCACCTGCAGGATAAAGCTTTGCTCCAGTAATAAAAGAATAGTTCTTACTTTCAATAAGATCTTCTGGGTGAACTTCCTCATTAAGGTAGAAGGTCATTAAAGGAGTAAAAGAGTAATGTTCTGGAATGTTTAATAAAATTCGTTCTCGATAAGCTAGTAGACTGTTAAGTGATGTTAATGCAGGTTTTAAATTAGGCATTACTAGCGCACGCTCGAAATATTTAGCAGTCGCTACGACTGTATCTTTTAATGCTAAGCCATCTCTTAAATGGAGATGCCAGTCATCAGGGCGATTAATAGTTAATTGCAACATAAATCCTATTACCTAATTAATAGAGTTATTAATTTTTTATTAAGAAATAACTTTTTCCAATAAAAAAATTTCATAAATTTAAAAATTTCTATTTACTAATTTAAATTAATCTTTTATAAATTCTTATAGCATGAAGAAAAGATAATACCAAATTTTCAACAACTTGTATTTTTATTTAAATTGAAAAAGTATTTTTTATAGAATTTAAAATATGAGATTGTACATTAAATAACTTAATTTTAGTTAGATATAAATTTTAAAGATGGCGGGCAATTAATAACTATGCGCATAAAAGAAACATATATTAGCTTGCAATACCTAATTAATTAAAATTATGATGAAATTCAAGCGAAATAGTGTTGACTTTGCGAAAGTGGCGTTTGATAATTTGCCCATGTACGTTCTCGGTTAGAGCGATGATTGCGTACTGCGGTCAACACCATGTTTGGTTTGGCAATAAAAACCGGAAATTAATAATAAAAAAGTGGAGATGAAGCATGTTAAATCTAAAAAAAACAGCAGTAGCTGTCCTTGCTTTAGGTAGCAGTGCAGTATTTGCTGGAACAATGGGTCCTGTGTGCACCCCCGGCAGTGTTACTGTTCCTTGCGAAAGAATGGCTTGGGATTTTGGTGTGCAAGCATTGTACCTCCAACCTGTTGTTGATCATTACGCAGGTTTCTATTTAGATCCATTAGGTGGCCGTCACTATAATGAAATTGAGCCAGATTGGGATTGGGGCTTTAGATTAGAAGCTTCTTACCACTTCGGAACTGGTAACGACCTTAACGTGAATTGGTACCACTTTAAGAGCGATGATAACCACTCAAGCTATTTAGTTTTTAGCCCAGAAATTATAGGTACTCCTGGTACTCCAGTGCTTCCTGCTGGAAACTATCCTGTTAGCGTGAGCGCTGAGCCTGAATGGGATGCTGTTAACGTTGAATTAGGTCAACATGTAGATTTTGGTGAATTTAAAGATATTCGCTTCCATGGTGGTGTTCAATTCGTTCGTATTGAACATGAACTTAACGTTGCTGCTTTCCCTTCTCCAGTTTCTATCATCCCAGCTGGTACTGCTGCTGGCTACACTAGATTCCACGGCTTCGGTCCTCGAATTGGTGCAGACATGAATTTCAATTTAGGTAATGGCTTAGCAATCTATGGTAAAGGCGCTAGTGCTCTCTTAATTGGTGAGTCTAAGTTCCGTGATAGTGTTAATGCTTTAGGTACATTCACTGGTACTGGTTATGGCGAGAGGGATGCATTAGTTCCTGAGTTAGAAGCTAGATTAGGAGTTGCATATACTTACGCAATGCCACAAGGCGATGTGACTTTAGATGTAGGTTATATGTGGATCAACTACTTCAATGCTCAGCATACAAGCTTTACAAGCAGTGACTTTGCTCTCCATGGCCCATACGCTGGTTTGAAGTGGGTTGGCAACGTCTAATCTAACTTAAAGCTTTTTTTAACCCATCACTTGCTGATGGGTTTTTTTTTACCAAGGGAGTAAAAATGGTGAAGAAATTATCTTTAATGATACTGGGCTTATCGGTTAGTGGAATTGCCGCAGCTGGTATGTATTCTACCCCCCCTGTTCCTACTTGTGTTCCAGGTGATGTCACTGTGCCATGTGAAGCTAGTTTGTGGGATCTAGGAGTACAAGCTTTATACTTACAGCCTATCTATAATGGTAGTCGCGCTTTCTTACCGGCTCCAGAAGGCCTAAGAGCTGTTGAGCCTGATTTTGGCTGGGGTTATCGCGTAGAAGGTTCCTATCATTTTAATACTGGCAATGATATTACAATGAATTGGTTACATTATGATGTTGATGATGATAACCTGGGAACGTTTAATGGCCAATATGTGCAATTATTACCTGGCGGTTCGGCTGTAGTACTTCCAGCTACCTTTAGTGCATTTATTACTAATAAGTTAGAGCAAGTTAATTTAGTTGTGGGCCAACATGTCGATTTTGGATTATTTAAGAAAGTCCGTTTCTATGCAGGCGCCCAGTATTCTGATATACAAGCTGATGCACTTTGTACTTATAATATTAGCCCAATTTTTGCTGCTGCAATTGGTGGGGTGAGAGGTCCTGTTAATTCGGATTTCAATGGTTTTGGGCCGACAATGGGCGTTGATTACTCATATGTACTACCTTATGGATTCAGCCTCACTGCAAATACTTCGGGATCTATTTTATATGGAACAGCTCGATTTGAATCAATGAACATTTATAACAATGGTTTAATTCCAGCTTCTATATACGGTAGTCGTAAGCAAATAGTGCCAAGCATTGAAGCTAAAGTAGGCGCAGCATACGCGTATCCACTCGCTCAAGGTTTATTAAGGATTGAAGGAGGCTATCAAGCTATCAACTACTTTAATGCGCTACAAGGTCCTCAACTTACAGCTCCAACAAAGCTCGCTAGCAGTGACTTTGGATTACATGGTCCTTACTTGGGCGTTAAATGGTTAGGTAGTGCCTAACATCTTCTATACAATTTAATATCATTATAATGATTGAGTGCAAACCTTGATTAATTTAAGGCTTATGTCACTCAATCCATTCAATAAAGGGTGTATTATCTTAATTAGAGTATTTTACAAAAATCACTAGCAAATTAAATTCTAAAATAGGCGACTAAAACTCGCACAACTGGCATTATCAGGTATATAATCTACCAGCGTTTTTGTTGAAAATTTGTTTAGTTAAACAAAATATGTATAAGTCATATTTTCAGAAAGCAACAATTGGCAAGCGCAATGACAAAGAAGTAAAAAAATAAGTCAGGAGTATAGCGCGTGAAACCTAAAGCAATTATTTTGGCCTTAGCCACTATTCCTTTATCCTCAACACTTATTGCTGCCGACTCGGATCAACTGCAAGCAAAGATTAAACAATTAGAAGAACAGACAGAAACTTTACAGACGCAATTAAAGGATTTAAGAAAACAACTGGTAAATAAATCTACGCAGTCAAATAGTACTGTGCCTAGACAGCCAAAAAAATCGATAACTCATAAAAATGCCCAAGATTTATCTGCTCCCATTAATAAGTCAGCTGCTCCTGTGCCAGAAGCACAAACGGGAGCTAAATCAGGTAAAATAGTTAATTTTCATGAAAGCCATATTGTAGTTCACACTCTTGAATCGCATCCAGAGTCAATTAGTTTTTACCCAACTGCTTTAATAGCAGATAATCGAATTATTACCTACATTGCTGGAACACCTGTTGTAACATCTCCTTATTTGGGTGACAGGCCTGCTTTTGATGGCTCTGATTATATTGTCAATATTTCTAGTATTAACCGTGACATACGATTAATGCAACAACGCCGGCGTTTATTTCGTGCCTATCAGCAAATAGGCTACCCTATACCTAATATACCGATTATCGCAGTCAGCGGGAAATCAGAACCAGTTGCTACTCTAAATAGACCACGTAATGGTAATTCCCAAGGCGATTTTACTTTAGGCTCAAGTGAATTGGATGTTGCTGCAATTTTAAATAGGGATGTGGAGGCATTTATATCGATTGCTTATGACGAATCGCCGCCTAGTATAGGGGGGCCGAGAATTGCAAACTCTGCATTTAGTTTAAACTTGGGGTTTGTTAATATTGGCGATTTAGACAAATCACCTTTCTATTTTACAGCAGGACAACTCTATGCACCATTTGGGAAGTATGCAAGTTCAATGATTAGTGCGCCACTTACTATGTCTTTAGCACGTACCAAAACGAGACCTTTTATTTTAGGTTACAAATCACAAAGAGATTCTGGCCCTTATGCAGCAGCCTATGGTTTTGTATCAGATACAACGCTAGGCCATGACGGAGTAGGAGGTGTTAACTTAGGTTATATACTTGGCGCAGGGAATTTCCTAGGTGAAATAGGTGCAGGTCTAATCGGATCTCTTAATGACTCGCAAGGCATGCAAATTAATGGCTCTCCACCGTTTACTACTTTTGGCGGCTTTGGCTCGCCTACAAATGGCTCGGAGGCTGTTAAAAAAGTTAATGGTTTAAATCTACATGGTAATGTCAGTTTTGATCGCTACACTGTAACTGCCGAATGGGTAGGCGCAGGTCGCGCGTTTAGGTCGCAGGATTTAAGTTACAATGGCCAAGGAGCTAAACCGCAAGCGCTTCAACTTGAGACTGGTATGACCTTTAGAGCGTTTGATAAACCAGCATCAGTAGCAATTGGCTATCAATGGTCAAAAGAAGCCTTAGCTTTAAATTTACCCAAACAACGTATCAGTGGTGTATTTAATATCTCAATTTGGAAGGATACGGTTGAAAGTATTGAGTACCGTCATGATATCGATTATGGCGTCAATAATTATGCAAATGGGGCTGCACCACCCGGAATTATTAATGCGAATACTTTTGGAACTGGCCGAACTTCTGATACAGTTGTTGCTCAAATAGGTGTATATTTTTAGGTTACAGGAGGGACTTAAGCTTAAGGTAGCTACTTAATGAGCAGTAGATGCTCTAGAATGATATCTGCATCGGCTTAAGTCTATTTTTTACCGTTATCGCTTGTGATTCATTGAAATACTATGAATATCTTAGTTGGTAGTTTTAGGTTAATTATATAGATGGAGTAAATATGACAATTAAATCTGATCGCTGGATAGAAAAAATGGCTCTAGAACATGGCATGATTTCTCCATTTCAATCAGGTCAGATACGTGAAAATGATCGTGGGCGTATTATCTCCTATGGTGTATCTAGTTATGGTTATGATGTACGCTGTGCCGATGAATTTAAAATATTTACTAATATTAATTCAGCTATTGTTGATCCTAAGGCTTTCGATGCGAATAGTTTTGTAGATATTCAATCAGATGTATGCATCATTCCGCCTAATTCGTTCGCTCTAGCGAGAACTATAGAATATTTTCGTATTCCACGAAATGTTTTAACAATCTGTTTGGGTAAATCTACCTATGCACGTTGTGGTATTATTGTTAATGTTACGCCTCTAGAGCCTGAGTGGGAAGGGCATGTTACTTTAGAATTTTCTAATACAACGCCATTGCCTGCAAAAATCTATGCGTATGAAGGCGTGGCACAAATGTTATTTCTAGAATCAGACGAAGTCTGTGCTATTTCTTATCGAGATAGAGGCGGTAAATATCAAGGTCAGACGGGCGTGACTTTACCTCGTACATAGCACTAATGTAAGTGATGAGCTCCTACCGCCGAAGGGCTGTCTTTGGCGCATCTTGCACGAAAATAATCCGTCAAAGCCTGTCCCCATGTAGATGGGGATGCTCACATAGATAGCTATGCTGCGCTTTTTCAGAATTATTTTCATACAACCTGCACTCTCAACTCCGACCCTTCACCAAGATAGTGGCATATCCCTACTATTACGCATTAATACACTAGCTGCATATAGTTCTTTTTATTTTTAATGGATTCTAAACTATTCCTCAGCTTCTAAATTAATTTTATCACGCGAAGCGTCAACGCGTTCACGTAACTCTTTTCCTGGCTTAAAGTGAGGACTGTATTTAGCTTCAGTAACTACTTTTTCACCTGTTTTAGGATTATGAGCATTGCGTGGAGGTCTATAGTGAAGAGAAAAACTACCAAAACCTCGAATTTCAATCCTTTGCCCATTAACTAAAGCATCACTCATTAATTCAAGGATGCGGTTAATACTATCTGTGACTTGCTTTTCAGGTAGATGTGTCATTTTGGAAGCAAGGCTTGCTATGAGTTCAGATTTAATCATACCCACCTCGGTTAGCCGCGTTTTCATAGTGCTATCCCTTAAGACACAACAGTAGATAGCAGTTATCAATATCTTTAGTATAGACTCAGAACAAAATTATTCAATTTATCAATTAACTGTATCAATACTTTGCTTATTATTGCAATATAATTAACGTGAGTTCGACAAAAAAGAGCTGCAGGCTCTTTTTTGTCGTTAAACGAACGTTATCCCGTAAAATGCGTAGCATTTGTGTGGGATTCAAAGCAAAATAAACAAATTCGACATAAAAGCTATTAGATAGCTCTTATGTCGAATTCACGTTAATTAGAGGTAAATAGCTTTTTAAATTCAGGAAAACTTATTCATCTTATATGCGTTGCTGAATATAAGCATTTACAACCCCCCAGCTTACTTTAAGCGGTACAATTCTTGTTACAATAAAGTGTTTTGACGTCAGTGCCTTACTTGTTGAGATGATTAAAGTACCTGGCTTGACTTGTTCAACATGCTTGCTTATTTGCTCCCAAAGTTCAGCGATAAAAGTTGTCGCATTAATAAAAATAATTGTTCCATCTAAAATAGACGATTTTAAAAAATTTTCATGTTTTAAAATTATTTTCTTAGCTTTCTCTTGGTAAATTTCTATTTGTGCTAAACATTGTAGTTGTTTTTGAGCACACTTATGTAGAGGTAAAAATAATTCAATACCATAGCTTTTACAAATATCAAATACCATAGCGCAGGCAATCACAGCCTTACCAGTCCCGCTGCCAAGATCATAAAAGACGGTATTTGATTGCGGTTTACAAAGTGATAATAAAGCAATAAATGATTCAAACTCGATCTCGCCATACGTATATTCAATAGCATCTTGATTAACTCGGGCTGCTTTCGAAAGGGCAAAACCATTAATATCTGCGTATAATTTATTAAAGATGGGCTGATGTATATTAAGTTGAAGAGAGCGTTGCCACTTTTTTATCTTTTTATCTGGTTTATTCTGGTAAAGTAACAGCAGACTAAGACTTATTACTATTAAGACTATTAAGCTGGTTAAAATAATTAACATATTAACTTTTTTGTTGCATATAACTAGCTAATATTTTATCTTTTTCTTGATGAGAAAGCTGTGGCCAAGCTTTAATTAAAACTCGTCCTGCCTGCCGTTCATTTAACGCGCGTTGGTGACTTTCCCAAGGTGTTTCACTGCTTACATATAAACTAATTGCAAAAGCGGTTAAAAAAGTAGTAGCTAAAGCCAAGGCAATTGAGCGCCATTGGAAAGCTTTTAATAAATTAGCACTTTTACGCATAGCTAAAGTGGCTACTTTTTCAACATGAAGACAACTTTCACTTGTGACCCTACGAAAATGATCAATATCATAATCTGCTAATTGACTATTAATTTGCTCGAGAGCTTGTAAGGTATACTGCTCTATTTGATTAAGTCCTGATAGCATGAGCTTGTTAACTTCTTGTTGTTTTAAGTCTAAGTTAGCTAAGATTTTTTGGCTAGTTTTCTCTAATAGCCCAAGATGAGCTTCGCCATCTTTTAATGCTTTTTCAAGATTATGCCTTAACCTTGCAATCCCCGCATGAGTTAATATTTCTTGTAAACCTTCAAGCTCTTGGTGTAAATGTTGTAGTTGATGATTTATTTTTTTTTCTTGAATCTGGGAATGCGTTTCCAGCTCCTGATGCCAGGCCATCATCTTAGACTCAGCTATTTCAAAATAGGCAATAAATTCTCCTAAGTGACGTAATAACTCCTTTAATTTTGTTATATCAGAATCATGAAGTGTTTCCATAATTCTTCTCCTACTTTTTTATTACTGTTAACACCGTAAGGCTACTGTTAATAGCACTATGAAATTATATTTGTATCATTGTTAGATATAGATTAATAATCTATTTTTAAAAGATTAAGTCTTACTGTCTTATAGCTATGAATTATGTCTTACGATTAACTCCTTTAAAGAGAAAACGATGCTAAAACAAAATCTTGTTTTTCTGTTGATTTTTATCATTTTGGTCATGGTAAGTATGTACCTGCTCCAGCGCCAGTTTATTTATTTTCCAGCAAGAGTAATGCCAATTCGCCAATTTTTTGCCGCTGATGATATGCAGGAGGTTTATTTAAATACTGAAGATAAATTAAAGCTTTTGGCTTGGTATAAACCAGCGCAATCTGACATGCCTACCATCATTTACTTTCATGGCAATGCGGGACATATTGGTTATCGTATGCCATTTATTCGCTATTTCTTAAATGAAGGGTATGGTGTTTTACTTGTTGAATATCGAGGTTATGGAGGTAATGAAGGTAAAATTAATGAACAGGGGTTATATTTAGATGGACAAGCGGCCATTAAATTTTTACAAGAACAAGGCATCTTGCTTCCAAAAATAATTTTATATGGCGAATCATTAGGTACAGGTGTTGCCACTAAACTAGGCACACAATACAAGGTTTGTGCGATAATTTTACAATCTCCTTATACAAGTTTATCTGCCTTAGCTAGAGTCCATTATCCCTGGTTGCCTATTCCGCTCAGAGATAAATTTGATTCAATTAAACGGATTAATGAAATTACAGCGCCTGTGCTAATTCTTCATGGCAGACAAGATAACATTGTGCCTTATGCGCAAGGTCTTGAGCTCTATAATAAAGCCAATGAGCCTAAAGAATTTATAGATTTTGAAAAAAGAGGTCACAATAACCTTTGGGACAAGCAATTTTTTGATATAATTAATAAATTTATATACAAACATTGTCTTTTTAAGACTTCTTAACTATAAATTAAGTGCTAGGCTAATAATTTTATTTAGAAAATAGGCTATTTGTTTGATCTTTGATCAATTGGAACAAGCTTATAATTAATATTTTCTTAATCTTTATGAAATAAAATATAGATATATTTTTTATAAATGAGCAGGTTATGGCAACTACATTTTTCACAAGCCAGAAATTGGCTAAACGTATTTTATTACAAAGCACTGGTAAGGTTGCTGATAGTGCTTTTCGTGCCGTGGCTGCCGCTCTTATTGATAATGTATTAAATGATCGCAGAATAACCGCGAATAAACCTTTATTAGACAAAATTCTAGAGCGTTACAGTAAGTATTTTAATTTACCAGAAGGCGCAGGTTTATTAACGCCGACTGAGCGGTTATTACAGCTTATTAATAGACCAGATAGACCAGAAAAAATGGCAAAATTTGTAGCAGAGTTTGCTTATACTCTTAGACAAATCGCTATGGATCAATTACTTAAAGATCCAGAACGTTATATGCTTACGTTTCTCGAAGAAAATAAGGACAGTTCAATAAGAGATATGCGAGATCCTAATACGACGAATGGAAAAACACTCATTGCTGCGCTAGCAGATGCTCTAAGCATTCCCATTATAATTAATCCTGCGCTACCTAGAGAAAGTTTACATGCAACGCTAGATTATGGTCCTGATTCTAAGCCAAGCTTTAATACACCCCAGGGGGTGCAGATCCGCTTAGAAGGTAAAGCTTATATCCCTTATCTAAGAAACCCTGCAAGCTTTCAAACAACTTACTCTTCTAATCAAATAATCCATCCAAAAGAATCTGTGGAAAATGATCCGCCAATAGAAACTGTTCTTGATAAGATTGACTTAAAAAGACAAGATTTACTGGCTAGCTTTAAAGCACATAAACGACGTCTAGAATTTCTTGTTCAAGATATGAGTCTTATTCATGGCATGGAGGCTACTAAAGATCAGTTAATTGCTATCTATATTAGTAGCGTGAAAGATAGGAAACAATTAATTGAGAGTACTAAGTATGTTGGAACTGAGCACGGTAGCGAGCACTTCTTTGAAGTCATCCAAGACAACCAAACACAGCGTCCTATGACAAGTTCTAGTAGTGTAGTTAGTAATCCAAATGTCGTTAATTATGATAGCCACGTTATTCAAGAGCTTATTAATACATTGGCACGTGAAATGACTATTGGGCGATTAGATGAGAATTTGGTTTATGAATCTCTCGATCAACCAACCTCTCATAAACATGGATTTGGAGTTAGTTAATTAGACTAAGAAATAGCAAAGCCCTCAGCTTCCATCCAAGTATCACTCACAAACTTAGACATATAATTTCGAATCGAGTCAGGTAGAATCACTAAACATTTCTGATCTGCGCTTAATGTTTTAGCGGCTTGCAAAGCACCCCACATTGCAGCGCCGCTTGAGCCGCCAATGAGTAAGCCTTCCTCACGAATGAGACGTCTAGCAGTTATAAAAGAATCTGTGTCGTTAATTTTAATGTACTCATCAATTAATTGATTATCTAACACTTCAGGAAAGAAATCATATCCTATCCCCTCTACATGATAAGGTTTAACTTCGTGGCCTCCACCTAAAATTGAACCGATTGGATCAACACCAATAATTTTGATACTTGGATTAAATTCTTTTAAACGCTTAGCAATTCCTGTAATTGTTCCACCAGTACCAACACCAGCAACTACCATATCTAAATCGGTACCGAAATCATCAATGATTTCCTGAGCTGTACCATAATAATGGGCATTAGGGTTATGGGGATTGGTATACTGATCTAAAATATGAGCATTAGGAATTTCTTGTTGTAATTTTTTTGCTAACGAAATATGGCTATCTGGATCATTCCAAGCAGCTGCGGTAGGTGTTCTATAAATTGTTGCCCCTAGGCGTTCTAAAACGAATTGTTTTTCCTGACTCATTTTTTCAGGCATTGTAATAATTACGTTATATCCTAAAACAGCGCCTGCTAGTGCAATGCCTATTCCAGTATTGCCAGATGTAGGTTCAATTAAAGTATCACCTCGTTTGATAATCCCATCGTGTTCAGCTTGCTTTACCATTTCATAGCCAATACGATCTTTAACTGAGCCACCAGGATTGAAAAATTCACATTTTGCATACAGTTCGCAGGCCAGCCCCTCACTTAATCGATTAATTTTTATTACAGGTGTCTTACCTATAGTTGCGAGGATATTTTGATAAATCATAGTTAGACCATAAATAATGAATATAAAAATAGTATAACGATCTAAAACGTCGCCGCCTAATAAAATTATCAAATTTTTCAGTAAATTAATTCGCCAGGCGTTGCTTCTCTTCCTTAACATAAGCATCAACATCAGGTTTAATTTTATTACCATGTTTAGTAACATGCATTTTGGTTAACTCAGCTCCAATAAAAAGAATTTGAGCTGTGTAATAAACCCAAATTAAAATGACGATGAGTGAGCCTGCTGGGCCAAAAGCATTTGCAACGTGGCTTTGTCCTAAATAAACACCTAATAAAGTTTTACCAATAGTGAATAAAACAGCTGTCCAAAACGCGCCCCAAATGACATCAAGTATTGTTAATTCTACATCAGGCAGAATTTTAAAAATCATGGCAAATAAAAGAGTAATGACAGCTAAAGAGATAGCAAAGTTTAAACTCCAAGCAATTAAATCACCACCGGGTAATACCTGGCCTAAATAGTCACTCATAAAGGTAATGACTACGCTTAAAATAAGGGATACAAGTAATAAGAAAGCGACACCTAATACAATGGTAAACGATAAAAATCTATCTTTTATGATTCCCCATATTCCTCGCCCAGGTTTAGGTTCAACACCCCAAATGTAGTTTAAACCCGTCTGTATTTGGCCAAACACACCTGATGTAGCAAGTATTAAAAGAACAATACTAACAATCTGGGCTGTAATACCTGAACTAGGTTTACTAGCATTGGCAATCATCGTTTGTATAAGATCAGCACTCTCTTTGCCGACTACTACCCGAACTTGATCAATTATTTGTCCTTGTGCTGCATCATGACTATAAACTAAGCCTACCACGGAGGTACAAATAATTAAAAAGGGAGCTAGTGCAAATGCAGTATAATAAGCTAAGGCAGCAGCAAAAATAGCAATTCGGTCTTCACTATAATGTGAATAGAGATCTTTTAAAAAGTTAAAATATTTGTTAGATAACATAATATTCCCTTACGAAATTATTTTTATTTAAGTCAATGCCTTGCTATAAAGGCCAGCTCTTAATATCTCAAATGCAAGTTATTCACTAATTATCTATAATATTTTTTTCACTCTTAAAGAGATAATATGAATTATAGTTTATTCTTAATTTTACATCTGTTAACAGTAGGACTAAACTTTAAAATAAAATAATAATAAGGATGATACTATGAAAAAAAATCATTTATTTATAGGGAGTTTTTACGCTGCTTTATTCGGCGCGCCATTGTTGCTTGTAGGTTGTGATGCATTACCAGGTTTATGGGGCGATAACAATAGACCTTATTATTCAAATCCTAAGAATACTACTCAATATCAAAATAATTATAAATTTAATAAGAAGACATCGAGAACTGAAACTAGTACTCCCTCATCATCTGTTAAAAATAAAGCGGCTAATACAACAGCACGAGCAGCCTCAGATACATCTAACGACACTGATTATAATTCTGGCACTTCAAGTGCAAGCTCTGCAGCGACAACTACGCCTAAGGCAAGTGCTACAGCAGGAAGTGCTCTAGATTCGCCGGTAGTACCAACAATGACGCCCGCAGTGGATTAATAAACTTAGTAAAAATTTAACTTGACTAGACCAGTTAATTTAAGTACTAAGCTAATCTTAGTTAAGGTTTTATGTCGTTTCTACTGCTAACTAAATATTAAAGTAACGATTAACATTAATAACCAGTATAATATCCTAGATATCCTAGTAAGAAAAAAGATATTATACTGGCAGGCTATAAAGATAAAACCTTAATTGACGTAAGCACAATTAAAAATTTTAATATTAATAATTAAAACTATGAATGAATTAAAACAAAAAGCAGCCATAGCTGCGTTAGATTATATAGAGGATAATATTATACTAGGTGTAGGGACAGGCTCTACAGTCAATTTTTTAATTGAGGCGCTAGCAAAAATTAAGCATCGTATTGATGCATGTGTTGCCAGTTCTAAAGTAACTGAAACTCGCCTTAAAGCAGTGGATATTCCAGTCATTGACTTAAATGTTGCAGATGAGTTACCCCTTTATATTGATGGAGCAGATGAAGTAAATAAGCGAAGAGAAACAATAAAAGGCGGTGGTGGCGCTTTGACTCGTGAAAAAATTTTAGCAACTGCTGCCGAACAGTTTATATGTATTGTTGATGAAGCAAAAGTAGTTTCTCATCTAGGTAACTTTCCAATTGCTGTTGAAGTGTTACCTTTGGCCCGTAGTTTTGTAGCTCGTGAAATTGTAAAATTAGGGGGAGACCCGGTTTACCGCGAAGGTTTTATTACAGATAATGGTAATATCATTTTAGATATTTATAATTTAACGATTAATGAACCTCTAACATTAGAAAAAGTAATTAAATTAATTCCAGGCGTGGTTGAAAATGGATTATTTGCCCAACGTTTAGCTGATAAAGTACTTGTTGGTAGCTTAAGTGGTGTTACAACCTTCTAAAACCTAAATTACATTTATAATCAATAAATTAACCATCTTATCTAACATATCGAACTTAAATTATTTTATTTTGCTTAGTTTAAGTACAATACTCAATGATCCTGAGTTATCCTTATTTTTAATTGAAAATATTTTTCTGTTCATCTTCATTTTAAGTGAACTGGCTTGCGATAATTAAAGTTCATGTGTTATTACAACGAGTATGGTTATTATTCTAGAAATTAAAGAAGAGCTTCATTTGCATTACCATCAAATACATCAAACAGCTTAATCCTTGCCTACTTTTTCTTTAATCTATCTGCATGAAAACGTAAATGATCTTCAATAAAACTAGCAATGAAATAATAACTGTGATCATAACCATCTTGCATACGTAGATTAAGTGTGACTTCAGTTTGCTTACAAGCTTCTTGAAATAACCTCGGCTTTAACTGTTCTTGTAAAAATGGATCTTGTGTGCCTTGATCAATTAAAATAACTTGATGAGGCCATCCTCTAGCAGCGATTAATTCACACGCATCATAATCTTTCCAAATGGCCTTATCTGTTCCCAAGTAACCAGTGAATGCCTTTTGTCCCCAAGGACATTGGCTTGGTGCACAGATAGGTGCAAAAGCAGAAACAGAACGATATTGCTCTGGATTTTTCAATGCTAGAGTAAGCGCGCCATGTCCCCCCATTGAATGTCCAAAAATACCACAGGCTTCTTTATCAAATGGCGCAAATTTTTGTAAAAGCGTAGGTAATTCCTCTTGAATATAGGTAGCCATTCGATAATGCTTTGACCATGGTGTTTGTATGGCATCAATATAAAATCCAGCACCAACTCCAAAGTCATAACTGTCCTGGTCACCAGGCAAATTAATTCCACGGGGGCTAGTATCAGGAACAACAAGTGCTAAACCTAGCTTGGCTGCAACTCGTTGCGCTCCTGCTTTGGTAATAAAGTTTTGCTCATTACAGGTTAATCCTGAAAGCCAATACAAGACCGGGACTTTATGTTTAGCCGCTTGAGGCGGCAAAAAGAGGCCGAAACGCATGGTGCACTGAGCAGTTATAGATTGATGCGCATACACACGTTGTAATCCACCAAAACAAAGATGCTCTTCAATAAGTTCCACAGTCATTATAATTAGACCTCAATGTAAAAATTAAAAAGTAACTACCGTACGAATTGATTTCCCATGATGCATTAAATCAAACGCGTCATTAATTTGTTCTATAGGCATAACGTGAGTAATTAAATCATCAATATTAATTTTCCCATCCATATACCAATCAACAATTTTAGGCACATCAGAACGTCCTCGGGCGCCACCAAATGCAGAACCTTTCCATACTCTTCCCGTCACTAACTGAAAAGGTCTTGTGGATATTTCCTGACCTGCGCCAGCTACCCCAATAATAGTGGAAACGCCCCAACCTTTATGACAGCACTCTAAGGCCTGGCGCATTAAAGTAGTATTTCCAACACACTCAAAACTATAATCAGCCCCACCTTTAGTGAGTTCAATAAGGTAGGCAACTAAATCTTTATTGCCTATTTCTTTAGGGTTTACAAAGTTAGTCATTCCCATTTTTCTCGCTAATATCTGACGTTCTGAATTAATATCGACCCCAATAATCTCAGCTGCTCCAACTAAACGTGCTCCTTGAATGACATTAAGCCCAATACCTCCTAAGCCAAAAACAACTACTTTAGAACCAGGCGTAACTTTCGCCGTGTAGATTACGGCGCCAATACCTGTAGTTACACCACAACCGATATAACATACTTTCTCAAAAGGAGCATCCTCACGAATTTTTGCTACAGCTATTTCCGGTAATACAGTGTAGTTAGCAAAGGTTGACGTACCCATGTAATGAAATAATTTATTACCATTCATACTAAAACGACTGGTTCCATCTGGCATAAGCCCTTGTCCCTGAGTACTACGGATTGCCTGGCAAAGATTTGTTTTTTGAGAAAGACAATATTCACATTGGCGACACTCGGGCGTGTATAAAGGAATGACGTGATCGCCAGTCTTTACTGAAGTCACACCTGCACCAACTTCTACCACAATACCTGCGCCTTCATGGCCTAAGATAGCTGGAAATAGCCCTTCTGGATCATCACCTGACAAGGTAAATAAATCTGTATGACATACGCCCGTTGCCTTAATTTCCACTAGAACTTCACCTGGCTTAGGTCCTTCAAGATCAATCATTTCAATAGTCAGTGGTTTTCCTGCTTCATACGCTACGGCTGCCTTTACTTGCATTAATTTATCTCCACAAAATAGATATTTATTGCTAATTGTATTGAAAAAATAAGAAAATCATAAGGTAAACTTTAATTTCCTATGATTTAAATCTCTAAA